>JANYFO010000400.1 GCA_025362635.1 Gemmatimonadaceae bacterium
CTTCCCAAAGCCGCAGTCGAGCTGGCCAAAGAATGGCGCAGCGATCGCGTGTTGCGCCGGCTAGAAGCCATGCTCATTGTCGCCGATGCTGATCATGGGTTCATGATCTCCGGTAATGGCGAACTGATCGAGCCAGATGACGGAGTCCTCGCTATCGGCTCAGGCGGTGCATACGCGCAAGCCGCAGCACGCGCGCTCTTACGCGAGACCACACTTTCGCCACGCGACATTGTGCTCAAAGCACTCACCATCGCCGGCGAAATCTGCATCTACACCAACACCAATATCACAGTGCTCGAACCAACGGCGTAACGGCGCAGCAGCTACGCAAAAAATCCCGGAGCGACAGTGACGTCACTCCGGGATTTTCACATCAAAACAAATGCAAACTACGGCTTCTTGATTTCCTTCTTCGCTTCCTTGGCCTTGTCGCTGACCTTGTCCATCGCCTTAGTGGCAGCACCCTTCGCGCTATCCATCATTGCGCCGGCTTTGTTCTTCGCGCTGTCAACTGCGGACATCGCGGCGCCCTTCGCGCTGTCAACCGTTGCGCCGGCGGCGGCCTTCACGCTGTCCGTCGCCTTGACGGCCGCATTGGCGGTGCTGTCCATCATCGCCTTGGCAGCTGCGCCAGTGCTATCAGCAGTGGACTTCGCGTCACCAGAGCAAGCAGCGGCGGCCATCAGCATGCCGATGGCGGAAATACGTAAAACAGAAGAGCTCTTCATTGGCAGGGTTCCAGGCTAGGAGAAGGTACGCGTGAACTTCAGACTTCGGTAATCGTACTCCAAATGTTGTCGCCATGCCATCTCATCCACAAAACCTGCCAGCGACCCCAGCTGTGGCATCAGCTGCGAACACTACTCCAATGTGCGCGAAAACAACCAGCTGGCCTTTACAAAAAACCCATCGCTCACTCTGCGCAGAGACGTAAAGGTCAGCGCGTCCGGCTCGCTCATGGTCCCGCCGTAGCCGGCAAAGAACACCGTGCCAGGCCTGGGTCGATACGACACCAGCCAGTCCGTGCGAAGCAAATTGGACCGGCGCGACGTTGACGCCGCAAAACTCCCATCGGGCTGGCGCACAAGCAGCAAGCGCCCATTCCGATAGTCACGCAGCGCCTCACGACGATTCGCCTCGTATTGGGAGATTACTCGAACAAAGAATGGACGAGCGATCTGATATTCCGCCTTTAAACGCGGAATACGAGTCGAAAAGCTCGATCCACCATCCAGCTGACGCAGAAACTCGTTACTCGCATACGTGATATTCACCCGCAACCGAGAGGTGGGTCGCAAGTCGAGACTCGCGTTATATGCCGTGCGACGCACACGCGATGTCTCGAGAAAGTCAACATCGTTGGCGGTGGTAAGGCCGGCTGAAGCGGAAAACTTTCGAAATTGCGGCGTTGACGCGGTGAGGCTGCCGTTCAAAGCCGTCAGTCGCGCCGCTGGCACAAATGGCGATGGCGCCGATACCCCATTGTCGAATGCCAAACCACTAAACGCCAATGGATCAAACGCATAGCTGTTAATGGACGGCGTGAGTCCAACGGACCATCCACCGCGCAACGTCACGGTGTTACTGATGGAGGCTTTGCTCTCAAGCAAACTTCGTGCGGAAAAGAAGTCGCGATATCGCCACAAGGCGGATGTTGACGTGAACACCATGTATCGCTCAAAAAACTGACCAGGGGTTCCAAACAGTGTGATTCGGTTGCTAATGCTCGGCTGCACGTATCCGGTGCGCGCTACAAAGCCGTTGTCCGCGCGAAAATCTGGCCGGATACCAATCACGCTGTAGTGAAACCCAAATGCACGACCCGTGCGATCGAGCACGGCTTCCCACAATGCCCCCGTGCTCTGCACGCCCGCCGTGCGAGACACGCTACTCGCCAATTGCGCTTGCACGTAATACAGTCGGCCAAATACATGTCGCACATCTACACCAGCAAGACGATTCGTGTGCCCATTGCTCACCCGGTCGCTGTACACGACGCCTGCTTGTGATTGCTCGCTGAAGTCACGCGTGAAACGCAACACGTCGACGAGTGCACGGCTATCTGTGCTCCCAGCGGGCGCGACATCAAGCGCTGATAGGAGTGAAATGTTGGAGCGCCCGATACGTCCGGTGAGCTTCAACGCCGCATCCGGTTGGACAATACGACGAGTGTACACCAACGTGTTGGGCACATTGAATTGATCCGATCCTTCAACAAAAAATGGTCGACGCTCCGCATAGAACAACGCAAAGCGCGGATCCGCGGCCACTTGTGTTGCGTCCGCTTCAACCTGTGAAAAATCGGGACGAATCGTGCCATTCAAAACAAAATTGCTCCCGAGTCCGGCGCGAATATTTCCACCCACACGCGGCCTGTTCTCGTACGACCAACCCGAAGATGCAGTGCCGCAGCACGCTGTGCCTACGACGGTGTTTGTAAGCTCGGGATTAAGCGTAAGGTCGACACCATGTTGCAGCCCCGTCAGGCCGCTCAGCCATCCTTCCTGCGCGATGAACGACGCGGCGCCACGCTTCACCGGCGTCCACGTTTCCTCATAGCCCGAATGCTGTACTTTACGGCTGAA
>JANYFO010000407.1 GCA_025362635.1 Gemmatimonadaceae bacterium
CATCACGTCGCTTACCGCCACAGTCGTCGCGGCACAAGTGTTGAAAGCTCCCAGCTTGGCAACACAACGCCTGAAGAACGCCGACCTCGCGACTCGTGTTGCGCACGTCCGCGCGTTGCTCAAAACCACACCGTTAGTCGATGGGCACAACGATTTGCCATGGGCGATTCGCGAAACAAAGAACAATCCGCGCGACGTCATTGCGTACGATTTACGCGCGACGCCATCGGGCATGACGGACATTGCGCGCTTACGAACAGGCGGTGTCGGTGGTCAGTTCTGGTCAGTGTACGTGCCGGGCGAAGTGAAAGACTCCGGTTACGCGCGCATCCAACTCGAGCAGATTGATATTGCGCATCAAGTGATTGCGCGCTATCCCGAGGTGTTCGCAACGGCACTGACGGCAGCGGATGTGCGCGCGTCGTACAAGCGAGGGAAAATCGGGTCTTTACTCGGTATGGAAGGCGGGCACGCCATTGAAAATTCGCTTGGCGCCCTGCGCGCCTACTACGATCTTGGCGTGCGCTATATGACACTCACGCACAACGTCACGCTCGACTGGGCCGACGCGGCGCTCGATGTGCCGAAGCACAACGGACTCACCGCCTTCGGCAAAGAAGTAGTTCGTGAAATGAATCGACTCGGCATGCTCGTCGATTTGTCACACGTATCTCCCGGCACGATGAGTGCGGCACTCGACGTCACGGAGGCGCCAGTCATTTTTTCACATTCTGCCGCTCGTGCGGTAACGGATGTTCCACGCAACGTACCGGATTCTATTCTTGCGCGATTGCCGAAGAATGGTGGCGTCGTGATGGTGTATTTCGTGCCGAGCTTTATGTCGCAGACCGTTGTTGACTTCGAGAAACTCGCCACGGGTGCGCGTGATTCGATCATCAGACTTTCTCCGACCGACAAAGACGCGCAAGTAAACAGTCTGGCGGTGTGGCGCACGCAACATCCCGCTCCACGCGCGACAATTGCCGACATCGCGAATCATATGGATCATATCAAGCAGGTGGCTGGGGCCGCGCACGTGGGTATCGGCGGCGACTTCGATGGCATCACCGACACTGTGCTCGGTCTCGAAGACGTGTCGAAGTATCCGGATTTGTTCGCTGAGTTGGTGCATCGCGGCTGGACGGATGCTGAGCTGCGCGGTGTGGCGTCGGAGAACGTGTTGCGTGTGTTGACACGCGCCGAAGCTGTTGCTGCACGCTTGCGCAAAGCACGTCCGGCCTCAACTAAAACCATCGAACAACTTGATGGAAAGCGCATGTAGTCTGTTGGGCAACCGCGTTTGTTTTCCTTTCGCCGGAGCTGTCGCATGTCCCTGAATCGTCGCTCGTTTCTCAAATCATCTGCGTTGCTGGGCGGTGCGATCGGGTTTGGTGGTTTACCGTCGCTCGCGCACGGATTTACTGCGGACGGTATCGATCACTGCGCACGTAACACTGTGCCCACACCGTTGCGCATTCTGATTCTTGGCGGCACCGGGTTTATCGGTCCGTATCAAGTGCAGTATGCGCTCGACCGGGGTCACTCCGTGACGCTGTTCAATCGCGGTCAAACCAACTCCTCGCTCTTCCCCAACGTCCCGCGCTTGATTGGCGATCGCAATCTCCCTGACGGTCACAAGGCGTTGGAGAGTGGCACGTGGGATGTCGTGATTGACAACCCGACCGCGAATCCAAAGTGGGTGCGCGACGCTGGCAAAGCACTGAAGGGTCGCACAAAACACTACATCTTTGTCTCAACGATCTCGGTATTTTCTACGCTCTCAAAACCGTTTGATGAAAACGGTCCGCTTAATACACCGACGGATATCGACGCCCCGTTTGATGTGGCGAAATATGGAGCGAACAAAGTCCGCAGTGAAATCGAAGCAAAGACGCAATTTGGAAGCGCGTTGACGATTGTACGTCCCGGGTTGATTGTCGGACCAGGCGATTTGTCAGACCGATTCTCGTACTGGCCCGTGCGCATTGACAAGGGCGGCGAGATTCTAGCGCCCGGTACACCAAGCGATCCGGTGCAGTACATCGATGCGCATGACTTATGCGAGTGGATCGTGCGACTCGCCGAGCAGCGCACATTTGGCACGTTTAACGCGACGGGCCCGAAAACGCCGACCAACATTGCTGAGCTCCTGTATGGCATTCAAGCGGTAACGACGAGTGACGCAAAGTTTATTTGGGTGCCCGCCGATTTTCTTGCGGAAAAGAAAGTGCGGGCGTGGAGCGAGATGCCCGTGTGGGTTCCGCCCACGGGCGACACGGCGGGTTTTGCTCGCGTGATTTGCGCGAAGGCCTATGCAGCCGGGCTGACATTTCGTCCGCTCGCCGATACGGCAAAAGACACGCTCACGTGGTATCACGGACGGCCAGCAGCCGAACAAGAAAAGGCGCGTGCCGGATTGGCCAGTGAGAAGGAAGTGGCGGTGTTGGCTGCGTGGAAATCAAAACAGGGGACGCTATGAACACGTCACACGTGAGCAACGCACCGCTGCGTATTTTGATTCTTGGCGGCACTGGATTCATCGGCCCGCATCAGGTGGAGTACGCAATCGCGCGTGGTCATACTGTCACGTTGTTCAATCGCGGGCAAACAAATCCCGCATTGTTTCCCAACGTCGAGAAGCTGATTGGTGACCGAAACGCACCTGATGGGTATAAGGCGTTGGCTAAACGGAAGTGGGACGTCGTGATCGACAATCCGACACAAATTCCGCGGTGGGTGCGCGAGGCTGGTGCTGCACTGAAAGACAGCGTGTCACGGTATGTGTTTGTGAGCACGCTCTCTGCATTTAAGAATCGCGCAGCAATTGGTATCACCGAGGATGGACCGCTTAATGATCCGGCACCGGCGGATGCAGCACCACCAACGGCAACGTATGGCCAACTGAAAGTGCGTTGTGAGATGGAGGCACGCGCAATTTTTGGCGACCGCGCGTTGATTGTGCGACCGGGACTCATTGTTGGTCCCGGTGATTTGTCAGATCGATTTTCGTATTGGCCAGTGCGTATCGAGCAGGGAGGCGAGGTGTTAGCGCCAGGAACGCCCGATGATCCCGTCGCCTTTATCGATGCCCGCGATCTCACCGAATGGATGATTCGTTTGTGTGAGCAGCAAGCCAGCGGCACGTACAATGCGGTTGGTCCTCGCTACGGGCTCTCTGTGGCGCAGATGTTATACGGCATCAAAGCGGTGACGACAAGCAGCGCGACCTTCACGTGGGTCGACGCAGATTTTTTGCTCGCGCGAAAATTGCGGCCATATACGGAGTTGCCAGTGTGGATGCCACCGCGTGGTGACAATGCAGGATGGGCACGCATGAATGTGTCGAAAGCACTCGCAACGGGGCTCACGTTTCGTCCGCTCGCGGAAACGGCGCGTGATACGCTCGCCTATTATCACGCGGAGCCGCCCGAACGTCAGGCGACGTTGAAGGCCGGATTGCCGCCCGAGAAAGAACGCGAGGCGTTGACCGCATGGCACGCGGCAGGACACGAATAGCGTGATCGTGACGGACGTGCGCGACCGCACCTTAACCAATCGCTTGGCGCGACTGGTCACGATCGAGCCGGGGGAAATGCGTGCCACGCTGCTGGCGTTCACGTTTTTCTTCTTCTTGCTGGCCAGCTATTTCATTTTGCGCTCCATTCGTGATGCACTTGGTGTGCAGGCGGGCGTGACCAATTTGCCATGGTTGTTTACAGGCACGTTGTTGTCAACACTCCTGCTGCAGCCCCTGTTTTCGCAGCTGGTCGCGCGCGTGCCCGTGCGTCGGTTCATCCCGATGGTGTACCGATCGTTTGGCGCGTGTCTTGTGCTCTTTGCGTCGGCGTTAGCGTTCTTGCCAACAAGTGAGGAACGTTGGATCACCAATATTTTTTTTGTGTGGACAAGCGTTTTCAATTTGTTTGTCGTGTCCGTGTTTTGGAGCTTTATGTCCGACACGTTTCGCAGCGAGCAAGGGAAACGATTGTACGGGTTCATCAGCGTGGGTGGGACTATTGGGGCGATGGCCGGGTCGGCGATTACGGCGTTGCTCGCAAAGCAGATTGGCACGACGGTGTTACTCGTGGTCTCGGCCGTGTTGCTTGAGGTGTCGGTGCAGTGCATGCGTCGTGTGCCCGTCAGCTTTCGTGCGGATACGCGCGAGCGTGAAGAAGCACAGCGTCCCATTGGCGGCAGCAATCTGTCGTGGATCACGCATGTGTTGAAATCGCCATATCTCATGGCGATCTGTCTGTTCATGCTGATGTTTACCATTGGTACGACCGTGTTGTATTTCCAACAAGCGGAGATTGTGAAGGCAGCGTTCAGCGATCGCAATGCACGCACGGCGTTTTTGGCGCGTATCGATTTCACCGTGCAAACTTTGACGGTGCTTGCGCAGCTTTTTCTCACGGGTCGCATTATTAAATGGCTAGGCGTTGGCGTGACGCTGGCCATCTTGCCCGTGATGAGCATCATTGGATTTACTGCGCTCGGCGTCATGCCGACGCTGGGACTCTTTGTCGCCTTTAGCGTGCTGCGTCGTGCGGGGAACTATGCCTTTGCGAGTCCAGGTCGCGAGGTGTTGTTCACGGTGGTGTCGCCCGAGGACAAGTACAAGGCCAAGAATTTCATTGATACCTTTATCTATCGCAGCGGTGACCAGATTGGCGCGTGGAGCTACGCCGGCATGGCATCGCTCGGCTTCGCGGTCACGTCGATTTCATTGGTGGCCGCGCCGATGTCGGCCATTTGGCTATTCGTGGCGCTGTGGCTTGGGCGACGACACGCGCGCCTGCAAGCCGCGGAGATCTCGGAGGCCGTAGTTCCGGTCGCGTCGAGTGCGCTTACGACGGCGTACTCACCACTCGAATAAATCCGTCGTACTTCCACACGCCACCGACGCGTAACCAGCGTTCGCAAAACGCGTAACTCGCCGATTGCGGCGTGCCGGCGTTTGCGGCAAACGTTGTGGTATACCACACGTTGAGTTCGTGCGAGAGGTCACCTCGCTCAATGCGCGTCACCGCAAGCCAAAGCGAGTTGACGGGGGCTGGGCATCCTTTGCCCTCACACGGCGGCAATTCCAGCGTACGTGCATCAACCCAGCCGTCCACTGCAGTGAACGCGCGCGGCGAAAGTTCGACCGTGCGCCCTAAATATTTTCGCACTGCGTCGATCGTTTCGAGACGTCCAAACGCGCGCCGATCATATTTTAGGATCGGCACCGCACCTGGCTTATCCTGTGTGACAATGCGTGTGATAACGTGCTCGATGAGGTCGCTGGGATCGGGCATCGACCATGCGCCGCCTACGGCTACCGGCGCGCGACTGACTGGCCGCTTTGCGATCGTTCCGCGCTGTGCGACGAGGAGAGTCGGTGCGACAAGCAGTGCACCAATGAGCATGGAACGGCGCATTGACTGGCGCATCCTGCTGCGCGCCGACAGACCGTGGGTACGAATGCAACCAAACATGACCGGACCTCGCAAACGCTTCGGCAAACACCCGCACCGCCACGTTGGCGATGCACGACAAACCTCGATGCACAATGGTAGCGATAGAACGTCCGTCTCGTAGCTGAGCACGCAAAGATGAGTGTCGGTCATAAGTGATCCTCCAACCCTTGAAGCTCGACTACCACTGGGCATCACTCTGCGTACTTGGCGCGTTGTATTTCATGTTCCGGTCGCACTCGGCACCATAATCGTCTGACCCCGCCCTCAGCCGACTAAGCAGTTACTTGACAGCGTTAAGCAACCTAACCCTACTATGTCTGTGACCACGACTCTCATTCAATCTGGATCACTCGCTCGACGCGAGCGTCAAAAGGCCGAAACTCGGCAATCCATATTGAATGCAGCACGCGATCTCTTTGTCGCAGACGGCATCGAAGCAACCACGATGCGCGCGATCGCGTCAAAAATCGGATATACCGCGACCGCGATCTATCACCACTTTCGCGACAAAGACGCACTCATCGAAGAACTGTGCATGGCAGACTTCACCGCACTCGGCAAAGCCATGCACAGCATCGGGCAAATTGCGGATCCAGTAGAACGGCTGCGAACCCTCGGTATTGCATACGCAGGGTTTGCATTAGCAAATCCAAGCCAGTATCGATTCATGTTCATGACACCACAGCGACATCAGCCAGACAATTCCAACGAATGCCCCGTTCATTCACCTGACGAAGATGCATATGAGTTTGTTTTCCAGACAGTCAGTGAAGGAATTCTGGCGAAACGCTTTCGGCCTGAGTTGGACAACCCGCACGAGTTGGCGCAAATGATGTGGGCGGGCGTGCACGGGGTTGTCTCGCTCTGGCTGACCCATGCCGACGATCCGTTTATCCAATGGCATCCCCCGCTCGACACCATCCACAGCATGGTCAACGTGATGATTCGAGGAGCACTGCGCCAGCCAACGCCGTAAGCACACCCGTTGTTCACTTCACCAGGGCGCTTCGGCGCCCACTCTTTCGCCGGTCAACCTAACAATGTTACACACTCTACTAGTGTTCATCCATCGACAATTGGTGCAGAGGCCAATCCGGCGATTGCCATTCGCGGTCTCCGTGCTGGCACTGCCATACGCACACATTGCCGCGCAAACAGCACGCGAAACAATGGACGGCTACGTCTCCGCAGCACTGCGGACGAATCTCGCCATCGCGCAACAAACCGCCGCAACGCAACGCGCTGACGCGCAACTGCGAGAATCCCGCGGCCGCTTTCTGCCATCTGTCGGCCTCAATGCGCGCTACTCCGAATTCAGCGGAGTCATCAACATCGGCGATTTCATCAATCCCGCGTATGCCGCGCTCAATCAAGTCATTGGCGAACAGCGTTTCCCAACCAACATCAACGCGACACTCCCACTTCGTCAGGAAACGAAGCTCGAGTTTCTGCAACCCCTCTTCAATGACGCGCTCTTCGGAGCACATGCGGCAATCCGCGCGCAACGCCAGCTGATCAACGCCACGCGCAAGACTGCTATGCGCCAACTCGCCGCCGATGTGCAATCCGCATGGCTTGGCTACGCGAGCAGCAAACGCGTTGTCGCAACGCTCGAAGCGATGCAACCCGTTCTCGACGAAAATTTGCGCATCAGTGAACGACTCGTGGCCGCAGGACAAGCCACGCCCGACGTCGTCCTGCGCGCCCGCGCTGAACGCAGTGAAATGCAGCAACAGATCGCCGAGGCGCAGCGTCAGACAATGGCAGCAGCCCGCGGCTTTAATCTGCTCCGGAATTCCGACGACGATGGTGCCATCACCCTCGCGGACGATAGCACGTTGATCAACGTCGACGCGCGATCGAGAGTGGCACTAGAAGACTGGGCGCTCGCACATCGTGAAGAATTGCAACAAGCCGACGACCGCCTTCATATCGCGCACGCACAACGTCGCATCGCCAACGCAGCATATCTGCCGAGTGTCGTGTTAGCGGCAAGTTATGGAGTGCAGGGTGATCGCTATCAGTTCGATCGCACGCGCGATGTGACCATAGCCTCACTCGCGCTCACATGGAACTTCTTCAATGGCTTTCAAGACCATGCGCGACGTGAGCAAGCCTCATTCGCGCGCGATGAAGCCACCTATCGTCGACGTGAGATAGAACGAATAGTGCGTGTGCAGGTGGTCAATGCGTTCGACGCGGTCGCGAGTGCGCGACTTTCGCTGACGAGTGCCAATGATCGCTATGAGTCAGCGCAGCGTGCCTTCGCACTGGTGCAACGTCGCTACGCGGAAGGTCTCTCCGCACAGATCGATTTCCTCAGTGCACGCGCAGCCTACACCGCAGCCGCGCTCAATCAAGTCATCACGCGCTATACCGTTGCGGCGCGGGTCATTGATCTCGAACGAGCGGCAGCATTGCGCACCCTACCCGACTGACGTCGATCTCCTTCTCACCCTACACACAATCATCCCAAGCGTTCATCAACACGCGTATCCCCACATTTACGGTCTGCCCTCGCGATTGCAACATTCGCCATCGCATCATGTACGCCAAAAGCAACAGTAGACCAGTCAAACGCGCTTGTGGCGGTATCCGTCGCCACGGTGACCAGTGCGCCTACGTCACAACCTGTTACAGCAACTGGCGCGTACGGACCGAGAGATCAAATTCCACTTGCGTTCAAGATTGGCGGCGTGATTGCGCGCGTGAACGTGAACGAAGCGCAAGTCGTGCGCAAAGGTCAGCTGCTCGCGTCGTTGGATTTACGTGAAATCGACGCGATACTCGCTAAGGCGAAAGTGGCCGTCGAGAAAGCCGAGCGTGATCTAGCGCGCGTGAAACGCCTGGCGGTCGATAGCGTCGCTACGTTGGTGCAGGTGCAAGACGCCACGTCTGCCCTCGATGCCGCACGGGCCGACCTCGCCGCCGCGCATGTCAACCGAGAGTACGCGACCATCATTGCTCCCGAAAACGGAATTGTCTTGCAGCGCACTGCAACGGCTGGGAGCACTGTCGCCGCCGGAGCACTTGTCATGCAGCTCGGGGGAGATGCCCGCGGACGTGTACTGCGTGCTGGCCTTCCCGATCGCGACATTCTCCGCGTTCACATAGGAGACGCTGCGTCCGTCACATTCGACGCCGTGCCATCGCGTTCATTTCGCGGACGCGTGTCGCTCTTGGGCAGATCTGCAGATGCACGCACTGGCACATACGCCGCAGAAATTACGTTACTCGGCGCTGATGCCCTACCAGTCGGACTTGTTGGACGCGTCGTGATTGCGACAAAGTCCAACACGCTTGCCGCAATGATCTCGGTAGACGCGTTGCTCGAAGCAGATGCCGACTCTGCGTTGGTCCATGTGCTCTCGAGCGGCAATGAACCCATCGCACAACTGCGTCGCGTGCACATCATACAACTCAATGGCGATGCGGCGGCGATTGTCGGGCTTGACGTAAACGCGCGAGTGGTGACGCGCGGCGCTCCTTACGTGACACCCGGTGCGAAGGTACGCATCGTATCCGACGCTGCACTGACCGCCAGCGCGCCGGGGCAACCATGAGCTGGATCGGATCGCTCGTGGAATTCGCAGTGAAGCGATGGCAATTTACCGTCCTGCTGTTTGTGATGTTTGCTGCACTCGGTATTTCCAGTTGGATGGCGATTCCCCGAGCGGAAGATCCTGATTTTCCAGTACCGATATTTACGGTGATCGCAGTCTATCCAGGCGCATCGCCGGAGGACATGGAGCAATTAGTCGCCGAACCCATTGAGAAGAAATTAAATGCGCTGGAAGATGTGAAAAAACTTACGTCGTCAAGCTCTGATGGGTTAGCGGTGGTGCGCGTAGAGTTTGACCCCAACGTGGATACAGAACGACGGAAAGATCAAGTGCAACGCGAAGTCAACGCATTGCGCGCGGACTTGCCCGCTGCGCTCCAACGACTCGAAGTCAAAGCAAGTTCAAATACAGATCTTGCCGTGTTTCAACTCGCGCTCGTCGCGCCGACCACACCGTACGCGCTGCTTGATGACGTCGCAAAACGTTTTGAAGACGCACTCGCGCGCGTCGACGGCGTTAAGACCGCCGCGCGTTGGGCGGCGCCTCCTCGACAAATGCAAGTGACGCTTGACCTCGGCCGTATGTTCTGTCCTCGGCCTGACGCCACCGCAAGTTCTCAATGCACTCGGCAGCGACAATACGCAAATTCCAGGCGGTTCGGTGGATGTCGGCACGCGCCGGTACAACGTAGCCACGCCGGGTCGCTATCGCACCGTCGATGACGTGATGCGAACGGTGATTTTCAGTGCGAATGGGACAACGGTGCGTGTTGGTGATGTTGCCACCGTACGGTGGGGTGATGGGGAAGCAGTCCACATTGGACGATGGAACGGTCAAAGAGCAATGTTCGACACAGTCGCCGTGCAAGCGGGACGTAATGTTTCGCATGTGAAGCAGGCGGTATGGAGCACGTTGGATCAACTGGAGCGGACGCTACCAAACGGTGTGTCGCTAGCGCGCGGCTTTGATCAGTCGCTCAACGTCGACGCGCGATTGGGGCGACTTGGTGAGGATTTTGCGATTGCGATCGCGCTGGTGCTTATCACCTTACTTCCACTGGGCACACGAGCATCGCTCTTGGTGATGATCTCGATTCCATTGTCATTGGCACTCGCTGTCGTGATGCTGAATGCGACGGGTTTCAGCATCAATCAGCTGTCTATCGTAGGCTTTGTCATCGCGCTTGGGCTGCTTGTCGACGACTCGATTGTTGTGGTGGAGAACATCACACGATTCATGCGGGGCGGCGTGTCACGCCGCGAGGCTGCGATCGCCGCGACGAAACAAATCAGTATCGCCGTGCTGGGTGCCACCGCGACGCTGATCTTTGCGTTTGTGCCGTTGCTGTTCTTGCCCGGATTGGCAGGTCGCTATATCCGATCGCTGCCAATCGCCGTGGTGTATGCCGTGTTGTCGTCACTGTTCGTTTCGCTGACGATCATTCCATGGTTAGCAAGTCGCATTTTGCCGAAGACGGACCACGCGGAGGGCAATCGTGTGCTGCAAGCACTTGATCGTGGCATACATCGCACCTATGCACCCGTATTGCATCGTGCGCTGACGGCGCCAAAACGAACGTTGCTGTTCGCCGCGTTAACCGTTGTTGTGGCCGTAGCGCTGGTGCCGGTGGTCGGGTTTTCGCTCTTTCCAAAAGCGGGTACGCCGCAGTATCACGTTGATATTGAAACGCCGGAGGGCACCTCGTTGGCAGAGACGGATCACGCCACTCAGTTTGCCGAACGTGTGATCGGTGCGCACCCGTCAACGAAAGGTATTTTTGCGAATGTCGGGAAAGACAATCCGCAGATGTATTACAATGTCTTTCAACGCGCGGAGCGGTCGAATCGTGCGCAGCTACTCGCGCTGCTAAAGGAATACAGCAACACGCGCACGCCGATCATGCTTGATTCGCTCCGCCGTGCGCTGGCCGCATATCCGGGCGCGCGTATCGAGTTGAAGGAGTTTGAGAACGGCCCGCCAATAGATGCGCCAGTCGCGATGCGTATTGAGGGCACGAATCTCGACACCCTGCAACAGCTGGCCTTGCGCATGGAGCGCGTCTTTGTGGCAACCGAAGGCACGCAATACATCAATAATCCGGTACGATTACGTCGTTCGGATTTGCGGTTGCATGTTGATAGACAGAAGGCAGGATTGCTTGGTGTGCCGAGTGTCGAGGTGGAACGAACGCTGCGATTGGGTATCGCTGGGTTGGATGCCGGAAAGATTCGCGCGGAGAACGGTGAGGAGTATCCGTTGATGGTGCGCATCGCGCATCAGGGCCGTCCGACGCCCGAAGCGCTTGATCGGATTCACGTGGGAAGCGTATCAGGCGCCATGATTCCAATTTCGCAATTTACGCACGTTGGATTTGTTGCGTCACCGACGGTGATTGATCATCGCGGACGTCAGCGCGCGGTGACAGTCACGAGTTTTGTGCGTTCGGGCTACAACACGGACGCGGTGACGAAACAGGTATTGGCGGAGCTCGATACATTGCCACTGCCGGTGGGATACACGTTGCAGCCAGCGGGAGAAATAGAAAGTCGCAAGGAAAGCTTTGGTGGTATTGGTGGAGCGATTATTGTGGCTGTCTTTGCCATTCTGGCGATTCTTGTGTTGGAGTTTCGGGATTTCCGAACGACGCTGGTGGTCGCTTCCGTGATTCCCCTTGGCTTGGTTGGTGGAATTCTGGCGCTGTTAACGAGTGCCTATACGCTCTCGTTCACCGCATTGATTGGATTTGTTGCGCTCATTGGCATTGAAATAAAAACCAGTATTTTATTGGTCGATTTCACCGACCAGTTGCGTCGGGAAGGGATGTCATTGGATGACGCGATTCAGAAGGCGGGCGAAATTCGTTTTCTACCAATTGTGCTGACAACGATGACCGCTATTGGCGGGCTACTGCCGCTTGCACTGCAGGGATCGGCATTGTATTCACCGCTCGCGTGGGTGATCATTGGCGGCTTGGTGTCCAGTACGCTTGTCGCGCGGTTGGTAACTCCGGTGCTCTATAAACTGTTGGCACCGACGTTGGACGAGGCAGAATTAGTGCGAGTATAGGGAATTAGCGTGACGCCAGTTGCTCGGCAAGTTCTACAAACCCGCGGGTGCCGGCCAACTGCGCTGCTGTTACGCCATCGTCCATGTGCGCAGTAACGTGCGCGCCGCGCGCGAGAAGCAATTCGCAGAGGACACTGTCACCACGCGACGCGGCGAGGTGCAACGGTGTGATGCCTCCCTCGCCGCGCGCGTTCACATCAGCACCTGCGGCAACGAGTCGTTGCATTAACGCCGCGTTCGTTGCGCCAGCAAGCGCAGCATGGAGCGGCATATTGCGCGTGGAGTTCGTTGACAGCATATCGAGTGGTGCACCGCGCGCAATGAGCATGTCGGCAATGGCATCGTGCACGAAGAATGCGGATAGATGTAGCGGCGTCCATCCGTCGTTGCTGTGTCGATCAATGGCATCGGCATCGATATCCAGAGCGTGGCGTAGCGCAGGCAGATCGCCAAGTGCTGCTGCTTCGTGTGCATCGAGTGGACGCGTATGCTGCAGCATCGGGACGAGATCGATCGCACCGACGTACCGCGCGTAGAGCACGAGCGACTCATCACTGGGCCCGGAGCTGGCGAGCAATGATGCGTCGGCCTCGATCATCGCACGAATCGTCGTTGTATCGCGCTCGCGAATTGCTGCAAGCAGAGTGTCTGGGGCAGTATGCATAATTATGACCGAGGTTTCATGACGCCCTTCACGGGAATGCTCGTAACATCGCGCAAACGCGCTATTGCTTCGCGCGCTTCACGAAGCTGCGGTTGCAATGATGTTTCTGCGTCATGCCACAGGCTCAGGAACCGCTGGTACGCAGTGATGGCCTGCTCGCGTTCATTTAATTGCTCGTATAACCGCGCGCGAAACAAGAAGGATCGCACATAGACAGGCCACGTGGCCTCTGCGAATCCTTGCGAGGCGAATCGTTTTGGATCGATGGCATCGTACATCTGTGTGGCGCGACGTACGTCGCCGAGTGCGGCAACGACCTGCGCGCGCGCAACGATGCGGAGCCCGTTCAGTCCGATCGCGGCCTTGCGCAACGAGTCCGGCGAAGGGAAGGTTTTAGCCAATCGTGCTGCTGTTACCGTATCGCCGACACGCAACGCTTCGAGCGCGTCCAGCTCCGGCAGAGCCGCTGTGCTCCAGCGCTGCGCCGCTGCGCGAAATACCGTATCGCCGGTCTCTAAAAATATCATGTACGGAACGCCAATATCGACACGCGCATTTGGTGCCGTACGTTGCACGTCGATGCCGCGAACCGCATTCACCAGATCGGTGCGCATTGTTGGTGTCATCGGAACACCCATACCCACTTTCATCCCGTTCGCCATCCAGCCCGCTACAAAGTCACTGCGTTGTTTGGTGACGCCGGGCAAGAAGGGATCAGTTCTAACGAGGAGCGCTGCCGCAGAATCGATCACAGATGGCATGCCAGTAATGCTCCCCACCGTCATCGCACCAAAAATAACTTCCATGCGAGAACCCAACGGAAACTTTTTGACTTGTTCAACAGAAAAACGTTTGAGCACCGCCGCCATTTCCGGCCCAGCGGATGGCTTCTCTGCTTTCGATTTTAAAATTGGAATGAGCCACTCAAAGGACGCATCGGACGTTGTCAGTCGTTGCATGGCTTGTTGCATCACGAGGATGGCGCTATCAGGCTGACCATCGATCAGGTACGTGTTCGCCAGCGCTCGTCGCGCGTTGATGGCATCGGGATCTGCAGTGACCCAGTGCGCCGCCGCGTCGCGCGCCAACCGTTGCGCATCCGCTCGGCTCTTTGCAATAAACTCCGGTGAGCCAATTTTTCGTTCGTTTTCGGGAAGTCCACCGGCTTTAATAGTGTCACCAACCAGCACAAGAAAGGAGCGCGCTTTCCCTGCCTGTCCATACATTTCCACAAGATGTTGAAACGCAAGATGGAACGTAGAGTCAAGACGAATAGTGCGACGAAATCCGCGCAATGATTCCGTCAAATATTTTGCGGTGCTATCGGCAGACGCGCCGTAGGACGTACCCCAAATGAGATGGTAATCGGCATCAGCGAGCGAGTACCACGCTTCCGCGTCTGTCGAGTCTGAGGCGACGAGTTTCGCCAAACGTGTTCGTGACGCAAGAAACCCACTCTTGGTTCGCGCGGTGTCCCCGCGTTCCGCCGCGGTGAATGCTGCCGTAAGTTCGGCGTGTCCTTTCACCAACTCCTGTTTCCGCAGCGGTAACCGGTCCGCGTAAAACACGGCTTTTTCGCCAGAAATGAGGCGCATCGAATCAGAGCTCGCCTCCCAACCCAACGTCAATGATTTTTTGTAGTATGCCAGCGCAAATGTGGTGTCGGCCGCGATCGCCTGTGTGAAGGCGGAGTCGGCGTTGCGATATCGTCCGCCATTTAAAAATTGCAATCCTTCGAGATAATAGCGATACGTATCAACAGACGCCGTGGTTTGCTTCGCAAGTTCAAAGGTGATGCGTGGCGCGCCCACAAGGTTCAACAGCGCAGAGGCCACCGATTCAAACACCGCGCGTGGATCCGCGGTTTTCAGCGATGCGACGCGCGCCTTCTCGGTGCTTTTGCCGGAACTGGCCTCGTAAAGTCCGGCCGTGACGATCATCGAATCGCCAATGACCGTGACTTGTCCCATCACCACGCGGCCGGCGCCAACGCGTGTGGCGAGCTTGCGCGCGTCGTCCAAGCCAACGCGTTTGTCCGTGTCGAGCTTTGCCCCACGCAACAGATCAAGTGCACGCTCGTATTCAACGACTTACAGGTCGTTCCACTGTGTCAATGACAGTGTGAGCATGTTCAAACTGCCCTCGCGCAACCAGTCGAGCGATCGATCAGGACCCTGTACTTCAAACGGTGCGATAAACCATGACCTCGCATTGCTCTCTGCGCCGCGAGACCGAACAACAAACACCGCGGCGATCGCCATTGCGACCACAGTGCCAACAATACCAATCAGGCGGGACCGCGCTTTCGGCGCGGCGCGAATTCCACTGGCGGCGCGACCAATTTTCCACGCTGGTGTTGTGGCATCAAACGTCTCGCCGGCCAATGCTGCGGCGAAGGCTGCGCCGCGCGGAAAACGCGCATTCGGATCTTTCTCGAGCGCGTGGTCTACCGTGCGGGTGATCGTCACCGGCAAGTCCGGACGCTCCATCGCCAATGGAGTTGGGCGTTCGGTGAGATGCTTAATGAGAATCGAGGAAATGGTGAGTGCGTCAACCGCTGGCGCGCCGACAAACATTTCGTAGCCGATCAACCCGAGCGAATAGAGATCGCTTCGACCATCCAGGTTTTGGTCGCCGGAGGCTTGCTCGGGACTCATATATCGAGGCGAGCCAAGGACGAATCCAGTGCCGGTCAATCGCCCTTCACCGGCGGCCGCGAGCGCGCGCGCCACGCCGAAATCGGTGAGCACGGCCCGACCGGTTTCGCGATCCAGTAACACATTTTCTGGCTTTACATCGCGATGCACGATGCCGGCGGTGTGCGCGTAGTCGAGGGCAAGCGCGAGATCGCGCAAGATGGGCGCTCCTTCGTCGGGCGTCATCGACTTGTCGCTTGGCATGCGATCCCGGAGACTTTCGCCGGGTACAAACTCCATCACGAAGTACAGCAGTCCTTCAGACTCGCCGGTGGCATAGACGGCGACGATGTTGGGATGACGGAGCTTGGCGACAGTGCGCGCTTCTTGAATAAAGCGTTGTCGCAGGTCGTGGCTTGCGGCGAGGTCCGGCGAGATCACCTTAATCGCGACGGCGCGATCCAGTGATTCATCATGGGCGAGAAATACTGTGCCCATGCCCCCTTGGCCGAGTGGTCGTTCAATCACGAATTGTCCAGCGAGCGCTCGGGCGAGTCGACTCTGCAGGTCGGTGG
>JANYFO010000153.1 GCA_025362635.1 Gemmatimonadaceae bacterium
CCGCGCCAACGAGTCCAACAATCCACGGGCCGAACGTGAGCTTCGTCACACGCAACAAGGCCAAGTCTACGTCAGCGCCTTTCAGGCCCGGCACCGAGAGCAACGCGGCAAATCCGATGAAAAAAACAAATAGCAAAATGAGCTGATACAACGGCATAAGCACGGCATTTCGTCGAAATACATTCGCATGCTTCGCTGTAAAAACGCTGCCAAATGTGTGCGGCCACATGTAAAACCCACCCACCGTCAACAGCACGGTGCTCGCAAACCAACTCGGCGACATTCCGGTCGCGGGCAACGTCAAAAATCCGGGATGCTCCGTATTAATGCGCGCGAACATTGGCCCGATACCACCATGCAGCATATTGGGCAGCGTCATAGCGAGACCGAGCACCGCACCTAATACAATCGCGTCTTTGAGCGCGGCGGTCATCGCGGAGCCGTGAATGCCCGACAGCATCACATACACCACGATAGCAATCGTGCCAATCCAGATGGCCGTTGTTGCTCCAATCCCACCATAACTTGTTTCGGCGACAATCAGGCCGAGTCCTTTCAGTTGCAGGACGAGATACGGAATGAGCGCCGCAATACTCACCGCCGCGACTAAGCGGCCTAGCCATACACTGTCGTAGGCCTTCGTAAAATACTCCGCTTGCGAGACCACCTTCCACGCGGTGCCGCGTTGCCAGATGGCTGGCAAAAGCCAGTACGACATCACGTACGCGATGGCGCCGTACGCCACGATATAAAACGCTGGCGCGCCACGACCATAGGCCCAACCACTTCCGCCAAGAAACGTGGATGTGGTATACACCTCGCCGGCCAACAGCATGAACACGAGCAGTGTACCAAACCCGCGACCCCCCACGCTCCATTGCTCGAGATTCATACCGCGTTTTGCGCTACGCACACTCAATCCAAGCGCCAGCAGCAACGTAAACGCAAGAATAGACAGCGCGATTGTCATCGTCGTTTCGTGCGTCGATCAAGGATGCCGATAACGGCCATGACGAGTGATGACGCCAGCACCCACGCGACAATCCATGCCAACAAAAACGGCATGCCGAGCACGAACGGTTCGACACGATTGGCAAACCATGGCGCGCCAAGAATTGCGATGACAGGAAGCAATGCGAGTAGGTGGTGCGCGCGAAATTTGGACATTAAATGTTGCGCGTCATGACACAATTAGGTGAGTAAGTCAAACGTGGCCGCAACGAGGTACCGCAGGCCAATATCCAACGACCGTTCATCGATTTGAAAACGCGGATGATGGTGCGGAAATGCGACACCTTCGGCCACATTGCCGGCCCCAATAAACGCGAATACACCGGGCGCCTTTTGTTGATAGGCCGAGAAGTCTTCCCCGCCCATGGTGGGCCGAAGCGGGAAGAGCGTCTCTTCGCCGAAAGTGCGCGTGACGATCTCTGCCAGTCGCGTGGTGAGCACGGCATCGTTGACGACGGGTCGGTAGCCGCGTTCAAGTGCAAAATCGTACGTTGCACCATGCGCTTCCGTCACACCTTTGATGACGCGCTCCATGAGTTCGGGCACGCGGGTGCGAAGCTTCGCGTCAAACGTACGCACCGTACCGGCGAGATAGGCCGTGTTGGGAATGACGTTGTACGCGTTCCCGGCAATGAACTGCGTCACCGAGATGACCACCGGATCGAGTGGATCGAGCGCGCGTGACACGATTTGCTGCAGTGCGGTCACGACTAACGCACCAACAGCGATCGGGTCGACGGTTTCATGCGGTGCCGCCGCATGTCCGCCTTTGCCGATGATATGGCATTGAAAACTGTCGGGCGCGGCCATGGCCGGTCCGGAAATGAGTCCGATCAACCCGCACGGCAACGTGGACCACAAATGCAATCCAATCACGTGCACGACGCCGTCCATTACGCCTTGTTGCACCATCTCTTCGGCGCCGCCTGGGGCAAGTTCTTCGGCGTGCTGAAAAAGGAAACGCACTTCGCCTCGCAACGCCTCGCGATGTCGAGCAAATAACGTGACGAGCGCCAGCACGATGGCTGTGTGTCCATCATGTCCACAGGCGTGCATGGCCCCGTCCACCTGCGAGCGATAGCCCACATCGTTTTCTTCAAGGATTGGCAGCGCATCAATATCCGCGCGCACGGCAATCGTGGGACCGGGCTGTCCGCCCCGTAACACCGCCATCACGCTCGTTTCTGTCGGACGCGTCACCGAAATACCATCGATGGTACTCAATATTTCGCGCACAAACCGCGAAGTCTCGTGTTCGTGGAACGCAACCTCGGGATGCATGTGCAGATGACGGCGCCATGCGACCAACTGCGGCGTCAGCGCCTTCGCCTCATCGAGGAGGGCAGTCACAGCCAGCGTGGGAGCAATCGTGGTCATCGGCGGCACGGAGGTGAGTCAGTGAGACAAGCGCGGGCATGATAAGGTGTGGAGCAGGCCAAATTGATGCCAGAGCGCTTGTAACCGCATCTTCGCTCCCTGCGTAGGTTTCTGTATGCAAGTCACGAAGATCGCACCAACCATCCCGGCGCCCACGCCTTCAGTGGCGCCGACCACGCCGACTGCGCCGACCACGCCGACGTCGATCAAGGTGTCGGCGTCGGAACTCCAAGCCCGTCCAATCACTAAAGCGGACGTCGATGCGCTGAAGGCGAAGCGCAGTGAGCTGTCCCGTCAACTGAATTCTGTGCAAACGCGACGCGACGACGCTGCCCGCGCGCTCTTGCAGAGCCCGAGCGGTCCCGCTCGAACGGGCATTGAGCAGCGCCTCATGGTGATGGACCAGCGCATCGCACAATTGGAGACGGATATCGCGGCGAACGGTCAGCAGTTGGCGGCGGCACCTGGGGCCCTGGTGGCGACGTCCGAAGCAGAAAGCGGCGGTTCGCGCAGCGGAGGCGGGTTGGGCTCTGGTCAAATGACCGCGATTTCAATCGTTTTTACGCTGGCTGTGCTCGCACCAATCGCGTTCGCGTTCGCTCGCTCAATTCTGCGCCGCTCAACCATACCAAAACCGACGCCGCAATTGGCGGAAAACACCGCGCGTTTCGAACGTATGGAGCAGGCGATTGATTCGATTGCCATTGAAATTGAACGCGTGTCCGAAGGACAGCGATTTGTGACGCAACTACTGTCCAAACGCGCCGATCAACTGGCGCTGAGTGAAGGTACTGCTCCGGCGCAGCCAATCGAAGTGCCGCAGCCGGAACAGGTATCCTTCACGCCGCGATAATCACATCGCGGCGCGGTTTGGCGTGGGTTTAAGTACAAGATTTTCTATGAAAAACTCCATCATTCGCGCCTGATTTAATCCGGTGTGTCCCTGATCGGGACCCACCTGCAGTTCAAATGATTTGCCCGCCTTTTGTAGTGCGGTGACCAACTGCATCGTGTTGGACGGATGCACGTTGTTGTCGGCCGTGCCGTAATAGAGCATCAAGCGGCCGGTGAGTTTGTCCGCATACTTGGCTGCGCTTCCT
Source organism: Gemmatimonadaceae bacterium (assembly GCA_025362635.1). Classification (GTDB taxonomy): domain Bacteria; phylum Gemmatimonadota; class Gemmatimonadetes; order Gemmatimonadales; family Gemmatimonadaceae; genus Gemmatimonas. The sequence continues at coordinate 3,489 of JANYFO010000153.1, forward strand.
GCTTCGTAGCCCGCATTCTCTTGCGGAATCCACATATAACGTTCGGTGTAAATCGTATCGTAGTTACGCCAATCGGTGACGGCTGACGACGCACTCGCCGCCTGAAACACCAGGGGATATCGCAGAATGGCCATTGCCGATGCGTACCCGCCATATGACGTGCCAAAAATTCCAACACGCTGCAAGTCCACGTACGGTCGATTTTTCAACGCCGTCACGCCCGCCGCCTGATCATCAATTTCGACGGTGCCGAGTCTCTGGTAGATCGCATCAAGAAACTTTTTTCCGCGACCCGCAGCACTGCGCGAATCGAGCGACAACACAATAAACCCATATTCGGTCAGCGCACTCGGCAGCGAAAACGTTTCGCGTGCGCCATTGGTTGCGGGACCGGCGTACACGGTGACGAGGACCGGATATTTCTTGCTCGCATCGAAGTTGGACGGCTTGAAGAGGAGTCCGTGCAAGTCGGTGACGCCATCGGCCGCCTTGTATGTGTACAGTTCTGCGCGTTGCAACTTGAGCGCATCGAACTTGGTCATGTCGCTCTTCGCCAATTCGGCGACCACTTTACCGCTGGCGACATCGACGAGACTGGTCGTGGGCGCTTGATCGTGTGTTTGTGTCACATCAACAAACCACTTGCCGTCCGGTGAGATCTGCGGTGCATGGGTTGATGCGATGTCCGTGAGTCGACGATCCAGTTTACCGTTAAGCGAGACTCGATGCAGTTGCATCTTCATATGATTGTCGCCATCGCGCGCCATGTACCACATCGTCTTCGTCACTTCATCAACCTTTACAACGTTGGCGACTTCGAACGCATGGTTAGTGAGCGTGGCAAGTAGTTTGCCGCTCATGTCGTACAAGTAGAAGTTTCGGAAGCCAGTCCGTTCTGATGCCCAGATAAATCGCTGTCCATCGGCCAAATATTGGATGGACGGATTGTTCTCAATCCAACTGGCGGGCCACTCCTCGTGCACCACAACGCGACAGGATCCTTTTTCTGGATCACACGCGGTGAAGTCAAGCGTATTTTGTCGACGATTGGTGCGATTGAACGTGAGCGATTTACCGTCGGGCGACCATGCCACGTGGTAGACGTAGTACCCGACAACATCATTGGCGGACGGCTTACCATCGCGGACATCCAGCTTGACGGTTTGCTTCGTCGCAACATCGTACACAAAAAGGTCGACGACTGGATTTGGTGCGCCAGCTTTTGGATAAGCTTCAATGTCGATCGCGGCTTGCACTTTCGTTTGATCCATGCCCAAGTAGTAGTCCTTTACCGGGCTTTCGTCGAAGCGATAATAAGCGATTTTGGTACCGGTAGGATTCCACCACATCGCGGTAACCTGTCCGAGCTCTTCGCCGTACACCCATGACGCGGTGCCGTACTTAATACGCTTAGCTTCACTGCCATCGGTAGTGATGGGAAATTCGTTGCGGCCGGACGTATCGCTCACGTACAAATTGCGCTCACGATAAAACG
>JANYFO010000432.1 GCA_025362635.1 Gemmatimonadaceae bacterium
GACGTACGCACCGCCATCGCCGAGCGTGTCGCCGCATTGCCAAGCGAACAGCACGCCCTGTTACTGACAATCGCGGCGACGGGAAGCGGATGTCATACGAGTCTGTTGTCGTACGTGCATGGCATCTCGCGCCTGCGTGCCGCGCAGGTGTGCGACTCACTGGTGGAGCGTCACTTAGTGCGCGAGGTCGAGAGCCACTACGTCTGTTCGCACACGGTGATTGCGAGCGTTATCCTCGAGACAATGGGCGCATCTCGACAGCGCGAGGTACATCGCATGATCGCGTTTGCACTCACCGACGCGGCAGAAAGCGTAGGTCGGCTCGTCGATCCTGGAGCGATCGCACGCCACGCGGAGGCTGGGGGTGAGCACGCTATGGCGCATCGGTATTCGCTCGTCGCCAGTGCACAGTGCGTCGAACAATCCGCGTGGGACGATGCGCTCTCATGGCTCGATTTGGCGACGTCGTGCGCCTTGACGCCTGAGCAAATTCGCGAGGCCGATGATGCAACCGCGACATTGCTTGGTCGCCCGAATTGGGGAGCGACCACGCCGCGCAAAGATGTGAGCCGCACAACGGCGGAGCGTGCGAGCATCGGACGTAGCGACCTCGATCTTTTGCTCTGACAACGGGAAGCGTGGACAACAACTGGAGCCGACCGTTGTGGTGCGTTGTCCCGGTCGACTCCGTCTTGACACGGACTCCCTCTACTTCACCGCATTCACCATATCGAAGATCGGCAGGTACATCGCCACCACCATGCCGCCAACCACGATACCCAAGAACACGATCATGATCGGTTCCAACAATGACAACAAGGCGCTCACCGACGCGTCCACTTCGTCGTCATAGAAGTCCGCAATCTTACTGAGCATCTCATCCAGTCCACCCGTCTGCTCGCCAACCGCGATCATGCTGATCACCATGGGCGGAAACACTTTGCTTTTCTGCAACGGTCCAGCAATGGTCTCGCCACCGGCAATGCTTGCTCGGCTCCCCATGATGGCATCCTGCACTACGCGGTTACCAGCGGTGCGTGCCGTAATTTCGAGTCCGTCGAGAATGCTGACACCCGACGAAATGAGCGTCCCCAACGTGCGTGTAAAGCGCGACACGGCTGACTTGCGCAACACATCGCCCAACACCGGCGCGTGCAACAATAAGCGATCAATCGTCAGCTGTCCGTTAGGCGTCGCATAGAACTTTTTGACGACGTAGCCAAGCCCAGCGACGCCGAAAATGAGCGCCCACCAGTAGGCATTGAGAAACGTCGAAGCCCCGATGACAATGCGCGTTGGTAACGGCAGCTCCATGCCCACACTTGCGAACATGCTGGCAAAGACGGGAATGACCTTCCACAGCAGGATCACCACGCATAAACCGGCGACGCACATGATGACGGAGGGATAAATCATCGCGCCCTTTACCTTCCGCACCAACTTGTCGTTCTTTTCCATAAAGACCGCAAGGCGATTCAGAATGGTGTCGAGAATACCACCCGCCTCACCGGCGGCAACCATGTTGGTATACAAATCTGAAAATGCTTTTGGATGCTTCTTCATTGCATCGGCCACGGTATTGCCGGATTCGACATCGAAGACGACGTCGCGCACTACCGCTGATAGCGCTTTGTTTTCGCTCTGCTTACTCAAAATATCAAGCGCCTGCACCAACGGCAGACCGGCGTTGATCATGGTTGAAAACTGTCGTGTGAAAATCACGATGTCGCGCATGCTGATGCCGCCACCGGATTTCTTCGCGCGTACCTTTTCTTCGTCGACCTTGATAATGGTCAGACGTTGACGACGAAGTTGCGCGACCACATCATCGCGATTGGACGCGTCAATGGTCGACGACTTGAGCTCGCCGTTGGTGTTGCGTGCGGTGTACGTAAATGTCGGCATCGTTTAGCTCCTAAATTCCTGAACAGCGGGTTAGCGGCGAACCGCGCCCGCCAGCGGGCGCTCACCTGAGCGGGACTGCGCGGCGGAGTTGTTCGACGTCGAGGTGTCGCCGTCGGGACTTCTACCGATCATGCGGAGGAACTCATTCGGATCGCCCGACGCGCGCGTGCATTCCTCCGCGCTCACGGCACGATTCACATACAACTGATACAGCGCATCGTTAAGCGTTTGCATGCCAAACTTTTTACCGGCCTGCATGAGCGAGTAGATCTGATGCACCTTATCGTCGCGGATGAGCGCACGAATGGCTGGCGTCACAACCAGAATCTCCGCCGCCATCGCTCTGCCTTTGCCAGCAAGTTTTGGCAGCAGCACTTGGGTGATAATGCCCTCAAGTACGAACGCCAACTGCGCGCGGACTTGACTCTGCTGATGACTCGGGAAAACATCGATAATGCGGTTGATTGCTTCGGCGGCACTGTTGGTGTGCAACGTAGCAAACACCAAATGGCCAGTTTCAGCTATGGTCAGCGCGGCCTGAATCGTTTCAAGGTCGCGCATTTCGCCAATCAGGATGACGTCAGGATCTTCACGCAACGCATACTTGAGTGCGGACGCGAAACTCTTCGTGTCTGAACCAACCTCGCGCTGATTGATGATGCAGTTGCGATGTTTGTGAATAAACTCAATCGGATCTTCCACGGTGATGATATGCCCGCGTCGTTCCGTGTTGATTTTATCGATCATGGCAGCGAGCGTCGTGCTCTTTCCGGAACCCGTCGGGCCAGTCACCAGCACCAAGCCGCGCGGGCGTTCCGCCATATCCGCAATGACAGGCGCAAGATTTAAATCGGCAAACGTCTTTATCGCAAACGGAATTTGCCGGATGACCATGCTCACGCAGCCACGTTGCTTAAACACATTGCCACGAAAGCGCGAGAGGTTGGCGATGCCGAACGAGAAGTCGAGCTCGTCCTCCATCTCAAAACGCTTTTTCTGATTTTCCGTCAGGACTGAATACGCCAGTTGCAACGTGTCGCGCGGAGAAAGCACGTGATCAACTACCGAGCTGAT
>JANYFO010000473.1 GCA_025362635.1 Gemmatimonadaceae bacterium
TGACGCCGGAGCACGGTGGCCTGCGCGTCTCGGTGATGCCCGGCGGCTGTAGCGGCTTTAAATACGGGCTCGTGATCGAAGACAAAAGTGCCGAAGATGACATCGTGCTTGACCACGACGGTTTTCGCGTGTTCGTTGACCCGTTTTCGGCGCAGTACTTAAGCGGTACTGTGATCGACTACGTGACCTCGATGCAGGGCTCGGGCTTCACGTTCAAGAATCCCAACTCCACCGGCGGCTGCGGCTGCGGTAGTTCCTTCTCGGCCTGATTTTCATCGCGTCCGCGTGGACGCATTTCCCGAGTCCGTTGCCATGAGTTCTTCGGCCATCGGAAATGCGGAGCAGTTGCCGATGCCTCAGGCCCGCGTACTCGTTTCGAGTCGCGGGCCTTTGCATACGGAGGCTCCGCATTTTCTGCAAGGAAGCGCTGCTGCGGTGTCGCGTGAGCGCATCCCGGTGGTGGTGGTGTTCGATCACGAAGCGCTGGCGCGACTCGTCGCCTCGCGCCTCGCAACCCTGATCCGTGCACGTTCCGCTGCGGGACGCTCGCTGGTGCTGGGTCTCGCCACCGGCTCAACGCCCATTGGCGTCTATCGCGAATTGATACGGCTGCATCGCGACGAGGGCCTAAGCTTTCGCCATGTGACCACATTCAATTTGGATGAGTACTGGCCGATGCCGCCCGATCGTATCCACTCCTATCATCGCTTCATGTGGGAGAACTTTTTTTCACAAGTGGACATTGATCCGGCAAATGTGCATTTGCTCGACGGCACGCTGCCACGCGAGCAAATCGACGATGCGTGCCGAGCGTACGAAGATGCGATTGTGGCGGCGGGTGGAATCGACTTTCAACTGTTGGGAATCGGCAAAACGGGCCACATCGGTTTCAACGAGCCCGGTTCAGGCGAGTTGAGTCGTACGCGTTTAATCCATCTTGATCACGTGACGCGGCGTGATGCCGCCGCGGATTTTTTCGGTGAAGAGAACGTTCCGCGTGAAGCGATTACCATGGGTATCGCCACGATTCTCGCCGCGCGCGAAATTGCGATCTTGGCGACGGGTGAACACAAGTCGAAAGTGGTGCTGCGTGCCGTGGAGGGAGAGATTGACCGCGATGTTGCTGCCACATTTTTACAGCGACATCCGGCCACCACGTTCTATGTCGACGAGTCCGCCGCGGCGGATTTGTCGCGTATCGCAACTCCGTGGCTGCTGGACGACGTGGCGTGGACAGACGCGCTGGAGTTACGCGCGGTGACGTGGCTTGCAAGCCGCACCGGCAAGGCCATTCTCAAGCTGACACAACAAGATTATTCGGATCATCAGCTTTCGTCGCTCGTGGCGCGTCATGGGTCACCCGGCGCCGTGAACGGTTTGGTGTTCAACGTGCTCGGCGCAAAAATTCGCGGCAAAAGCAAACTGCCGCGCGGGAAACGTGTGATTTGCTTCTCACCGCATCCCGACGACGACGTTATTTCAATGGGTGGCATTTTGCGGAAGTTTGTTGAAAACGAAAACGCAATCACTGTCGCCTACATGACGAGCGGGAACATCGCCGTCTTCGATCATGACGTGCGACGCTACATGGATTTTCTCGTGCGCCTTGATCAGGAGCGTATTGGCGATGGAACTGCCGTACGCTCGTTGGCCGAAACGGTACACGCATTTCTTGAGGCAAAGCAACCAGGCGAGGTTGATATTGGCGAAGTGCAAGTCATCAAGCGCGTCATTCGTGAATCTGAAGCGGTGAGCGGTATCGAAGTGCTCGGACTTAATCGTGAGCACGCGCGTTTTCTCAACTTGCCATTTTATCAGACTGGTAAGGTGCGCAAAGATCCTATCGGTGCACCAGACGTTGCAATCGTCGCCAATCTGTTGCGTGAATTGCAGCCGGAGATTGTATTCGTGGCTGGTGATTTGTCGGATCCGCATGGCACACACCGCATGTGCAAGGAGGCCATCGATGCCGCATTGCTTGAGGTGTATGGCCATGGTGCAACGACGAACCGATCGGCGGCCGCGCCAGAAGTTTGGCTCTATCGCGGCGCGTGGCAAGAATGGCCCGTGACAGAGGCCACGGTGCTGGTGCCGTTGTCGCAGGAAGAGCTCACGCTCAAGATTCAAGCAATTTTTAAGCACCAATCGCAAAAGGATTCTGCGCCGTTTCCTGGTCAGGACGAACGCGAGTTCTGGCAACGTGTTGAACAGCGCAACAAAGCTACCTCCGCTCACCTAGATCGTCTGGGTCTCGCCGAATACTTCGCCATGGAAGCCTATGTCATCGCTTAGCAACCCGTCATTGTGACTGGTCGATTCAATTTTGTCGATTTGGCGGTGCTGCTCGTCTACCTGAGCGGCACCACCGCGCTCGGCATGTGGATTGGACGCTCTCAGAAATCCGCCAACGATTATTTTGTGGCGGAGCGGTCGATCCCGTGGTGGGCGGTGCTGTTTTCGATTGTGGCGAGTGAAACGTCAGCGCTCACGTTCATCAGTATTCCGGGACTCGCGTACACGGGCAACCTTGGATTTTTACAGGTGGTTGCCGGCTATATCATCGGTCGATTTGTAGTGTCGTTCACGCTGCTGCCCAAGTATTTCGAAGGGCAACTCGTCACCGCATATACACTGCTTGAGACGCGGTTTGGATTAACGACACGTCGCTTCACGTCGATTGTCTTTATGGGCACGCGCGCATTAGCCGATTCGGTGCGCGTGTTTGCGACTGCAATTCCGGTGGCGTTGATTATTGGCCCTGCGTTACCGAAGGCGTATGCCATGCCAACGGCGATCATCGTCTTGGGATTGCTCACTGTGATTTATACGTATCGCGGTGGTATGAAGGCCGTGGTGTGGACGGAGCTGGTACAAGCGGCCGTCTATGTGATCGGCGGCCTTTCCGCGATCGTGCTGATTGGACAAAACGTCAATGGCGGATGGAGTGAGATTTTTCGGCAAGCGAGTGCTGCGGGCAAACTGCAAGTGATCGACACTTATACCGGATTTGACAAGCCGCACACTATTTACGCGGGATTGATTGGTGGTGCGTTTCTCGCAATGGCTTCACATGGTACCGACCAGCTTATCGTACAGCGGCTGCTCTCGAGTCGCTCGTTGAAAGATGCGCAACGCGCGCTCATTGGAAGTGGCTTTGTGGTGTTTGCGCAATTTACACTGTTCTTGATGGTCGGACTCGGTCTTTGGGTGCTGTTTCAAGGTCGCGTGTTTGCCGCCGCCGATCAAATCTTTCCGAGCTATATCGTTGAACGCATGCCGCATGGGTTGGTTGGACTCATTGTGGCCGCGATTGTTGCGGCGACGATGAGTACACATTCGGGAACGATTAACGCGTTGGCCGCAACAACAACGCACGACATTTACTTGCCACTCACGGGCCGTCACGCGGATGACCCCCGCACGCTCAAAGTGGGCAAACTGTTTGCGCTGGCGTGGGGCATTGTTCTTACGGTTGGCGCGCTGTTATTCAAGGAACAGGGAACGCCGGTGGTCGTCATCGCACTTTCGATCGCATCGTTCACGTACGGCGGACTGTTGGGTGGATTTTCCCTTGGGTTGTTTTGGAAGCGCGCGATTCAGCGCGATGCACTGCTCGGCATGAGTGTTGGCATCGGGTGTATGGCGTTCATCGTCTTTGCAAAGCAATTCGTCGCTGCGTTTCCGCAGTTAGCGGACACGCTTGGTCCGTTTGGCTCAATTGCATGGCCCTGGTATGTGTTGATCGGCACGTCGATTACGTTCGTGACTGGCGTACTTTCATCTCTGACTCACGCGGCGCCTCCAGTGGTGCCGATCACTATTACGGGAATTCGCTCATGAGCGTCGGTCCACTTGATCCGATGCCCCTCGTTGTTGGCGTTGATGGCGGCGGGAGTCGCACGCGCGTGCTGTTAGCCGACGCGAATGGCACCATCTTGGCGAGAACGGAAGGTGCCGCGACGGCGCTCAAGCCGGGCCATGAATCCGATGCGGCCGACATCATCAAGTCGTTGATCGCCGACGTGCTGGCGATGGCCGACCGTTCCGAAACACGACCAGCGGTGTGTGTGGTTGGCGTCGCGGGCGCGGGTCATGAGCGGTCGGCACAAGCGTTGTGGTCAGCGTTGGCATCGCGGCGCATTGCCGATGATGTCTCCGTGCAAGCTGATGCCACGATTGCTCTCGACGATGCATTTGGCGACTCGTCAGGCGTGCTCCTCATCGCCGGCACGGGTTCTGTGGCGTTCGCTCGCGCGCCCGACGGCACACTTGAACGCTGCGGCGGATGGGGTCCGAATATTGGCGATGAAGGAAGTGCCGCGTGGCTTGGACGTCGTGCGCTGAGCGTGATTACTGCGGCGCAAGATGGGCGTGAACCTGAAACAGCACTCGGTGGCGCGGTGCTTACCGCGTTGGAGCTTGAGTCGCTTGAAGATCTTATTCCCTGGGCCGCGGCTGCAACGCCCGGCATATTCGCGACGCTCGCGCCGGTTATTGGACAAGTGGCCGCGACGGGTGATCTCCGCGCGAATGCGCTGATCAGTTTGTGCGTAGAAGAACTCACATTGCACGTTCGCACGCTTGCGCGTCGATGTTTTGCGGACGAACGCGCAGCGGTGCCAGTCGCGTTGTCAGGTGGCCTGCTTTCGAAAGGCTCGCTTGTGCGGAAGCGATTGGAGCAGCGAATGAAGAGTGCGGTGCCTGGTGCGACCGTGCGCAGCGAGGAAGTCGATGCGGCGCGGGGTGCAGTGCGACGGGCGCGACGACTGCTTGGTGTTGAGGTATAGAGGCCGGAGGCATCACGACAATCAACCCTCGTCCACGATCGACTCGAGCGATGAGTCGCTCACCCGGGCATTCGAAGAGTCGGCACTCACACCGGCGATGAGTGCCACCGCCGAATCCGCACGCAGAGGTTTCGTGGTACTACACGACACCACCGACGCGAGCGCAACCGCTCACGCATGCATGCGGTGAGACTGGATGCCGTGACGTAACCATCCGCACACGGCAAGCTCCGGGTTGTCGCCACCTGTTCAGAACCCGAAGCATCTCACTGTATTCCAATAGGCAATGTGCGACATCGCCACTGGCGTTATTGAACCGATTACAGCGCCACTTTGATCTGTCTCGCTTTGGCGGCGGTCTACGCGACCGCCACCGCGCCTTCCGCTGGAATTTCCAACACCCCTTCCCATCTGGCCATCACCGCCGTGGCAAGACAGTTCCCGAGCAAATTCACCGAGGTGCGTGCCATGTCCATGACCGCATCGACACCAAGTATGACGGCAATGCCTTCGAGTGGCAGACCGAACTGCGCGAGTGCGCCTGAAAGAATCACCAACGATGCGCGCGGCACCGCGGCCACGCCCTTCGACGTCAACATCAGCGTGAGCATCATCAATAACTGTTGACTGATGGGCATGTTAATGCCCGCGGCCTGCGCAACAAACACCGATGCAACCGCCAAGTACAACGTCGAACCATCGAGGTTAAACGAATAGCCCGTTGGCAACACAAACGACACAATGCGCCGCGGAACACCGAACTTTTCCATCGCCTGCATGGCCTGCGGGAACGCGGCTTCGCTGGATGCGGTGGTGAACGCAATCAGCCACGGCTGCTGTACCGTGCGCCAAAAACGCATGATCGGAATACGCATAATGAGCGCAACGGGCACCAGCACCGCGAGCACGAAAATAATAAGCGAGACATAGAGCGTACCAACCAGTTTGGCGAGGTTGAGCATGACGCCCAGCCCACTCTTGCCAACGGTTACACCGATAGCCGCACCGATACCGATCGGCGCGTACACCATGACGACACCAACAAATTTGAACATCACGTCGCTCATCGACTGTAACCAGTCGAGCATCACCCGCTTTGACGGCCCTTCCACACGCGCGAGAGCGACCGCGAAGATGATGGCAAAAAATACAATCTGCAATACTTCGTTGTTCGCTGCCGCTTCGAAAAAACTTTGCGGCACCGTGTGCTCCAACACTGAGCTGAACGTCGGTGTTTTTGTCGCCATCGCCTTGAATTCTTCAGTGCCGCTGGTCGCCAGCTGCACACCAACGCCCGGCTTCACAAGGTTTACGGCAACAAGCCCAATCACCAACGCCAGCGTGGTCACGATTTCGAAATAGATAATTGAGCGCAGCGCAAGCTTGCCCACCTTTTTCATATCGTCGCCGTGACCAGCGATGCCGACAACCAAGGTGCTGAACAACAACGGCACGATCAGCGATTTGATCATGCGCAAGAATATGTTCGCGAACGGCTTCAGGTTGACGGCGAAGTCCGGCGCCAACCAGCCAATGAGAATGCCGATCACCATCGAGATCAGAATCCACTGCGAAAATCCGATACCGAGAAAGCCGCGCTTCCCAGTCGGAGCAGACGCCGATGACGTGGCGGGAGAATGTGTCATCGGAGTCTCGGTTAGATGAACAATGGTGCGAGCACCAACGTAATGGTCGATAGCAGTTTGATGAGCACGTGCAGTGACGGACCCGCTGTGTCCTTGAACGGATCACCAACGGTATCGCCCACGACCGCGGCCTTATGCGCGTCAGATTTCTTACCGCCGTACGCACCCGTTTCGATGTACTTCTTGGCGTTGTCCCACGCGCCGCCACCGTTGTTCAAAAACCCAGCCATCAGAATGCCAACGACCGTCGCAATCATCAGGAATCCAGCGACGGCTTCCGCGCCAAGATTTTCACCCGGACCGCTGAGGCTCTTGAATACGAGGCCAACGCCAATCGGAAACGCAATGACCAAGAAACCCGGCAGCACCATCGCCTTCAGGGCGCCCACGGTGACGATGTCAACGCACGCTGCATAGTCCGGCTCTTCCGTACCAAGCATGATGCCCGGGCGCGCCTTGAATTGACGACGCACTTCGGTGATCACGCTCTGCGCGGCCTTCGAAACGGCCGTCATCGCGAGCGACGAGAACCAAAACACCAGCATGCCGCCAATCAGTGCACTGACAAACACTTGTGGCTTGCTCAGGTCGACGTGCAACGCTTGGCCGGTGTAGTTCTTTACTTCGTCGAGATACGCTGAAAACAATAAGAATGCGGCGAGGGCCGCAGAGCCAATGGCGTATCCCTTGGTAAGCGCCTTCGTGGTGTTGCCCACCGCATCAAGACGATCCGTTTTGTTGCGAATTGCTTCTGGCTGCTTGGACATCTCGACGATGCCACCCGCATTATCCGTGATCGGTCCAAACACATCCATCGCGAGGATGTATCCGGCGGTACCCAACATGCCCATCGTGGCGACGGCCGTACCAAACAAACCGCCGGCCGGCATTCCATCGATCATGATGCCGCTACTGCGGCCAAGCATGAAGCTGGACACGAGTGCGATCGCAATCGTGAATACGGGCAACACCGTCGACTCCATGCCCACGGCGAGTCCCATGATGATGTTGGTCGCCGGTCCCGTCTGCGAGGCTTCGGCAATCGACAACACCGGGCGATAGCGATATTCGGTGTAGTACTGTGTGATAAACACAAACGCAATTGAGGTTGCGACGCCGATCATCGCGCAGCCGAAGTAATACAGCCACGCATCAGGCGCCGCCGGTGTGACCAGCAACCATTTGCACGCG
>JANYFO010000477.1 GCA_025362635.1 Gemmatimonadaceae bacterium
CTCGACAGTTAATGCAACGATTTTGTTGAGGAAGTCGATCTCCGTTTTGCAGGTGCGCCTGCTCGAATGCGAGGGGCGCCAGTGGGTGCAGGGATAGATGCGGATTAGATTGTAAAGTACATCGATATATTCGCAGACGGCTTTACCTGCGTGTGAGTCATCGAGAAATGAATCACCAAGTTCGACTTTGAGCCGTGCTCAACTCGACTCTGCTACTGCATTATCCCCGCAGTTGGCGCAGCGACTCATGCTTTGCCGAAATCCCCCGACGTGAAGGTCATGGCGAAAGCTCGCACTTGCGTAGTGCGAACCTGGGTCGGAGTGGAAAAGTATCCGTTGCGTGAGCCCCGTGGTTGCGACGCGAGCCGACGCGCGGCAAGCTTCACACAATGAACCCCGTGCGTTCGCGACTACTCTTTCGGCGGCGGGACGGTCACGTGGCCGAACGGCGCGTCGAGCTCGGTGCTGTCGAGGCGAGCTCGGGTCGCGAGCCAGTTGCACGGGGCGAGCTCGATGGTGCGGTCGCGCGGCCAGACCGGCACGCACCGAATCACGGCTTCAAGATACGCCGAGGGTTCAATTGCGTGCAACTTGCACGAAGCTATCAGACTCATCACATTAGCTGCGGCCTCGGCGTGGTCGTCGGAGCCGAAAAAGAGCCAATTCTTGCGCCCGATCGCGACCGTGCGCAGCGCGCGTTCGCTTGCGTTGTTGTCGATTCGCAGACGACCGTCTTCAAGGAACTTCGACAAGGGTGCCTCTTGGCGAACGACGTACCCGAACGCCGAAGCCAGCGGACCACGTGCATGCTGCACGTTCTTGTATACATCGCGTGCCCATGCGAAGAAGTCGGTGAGCCACACACCGAACACCGAACGTCGCAAAATGCCGCGTTTTGTAGGCGCGAGTTTAGCCCACTCGGCTTCCTTTTCAAACAGAAGGCGAATACGCATCAGGCCTTCGCGTGCGCGCGGATCGCGCGTCGTGATCGCCGCTTCATAAAACTTGCGTCGCGCATGTGCAAAACATCCAACTTCGGAGGGCTTGTCGGGCGGCTCGTCTTCACCCTCCTTCGGCTTGACACGAAACAGGGCATCGTAGACGGCATTCGCATCGGCCTGGATGTAGCCCGTGTATCCTGCAAACATCGCAGCCACGGCTTGGCTGGTGTGCTTGGGCTCGAACGAGAAAAACACGTGGTCGCGATCGGCGAGCGTGACGAAAAAGTGTCCTTTGCGGCAGGCTTGGCGCGGTCCTTCCTCAATCCGCGTCGGCTGAATCGCTACACCGGTGGCATCCGTGGCGAGACAGAAGGCGTGCTTGATGGCATGATCGCGCGCGGCAAGTACGATGCAGCCCAGCGTCATTCCGACCTCTTCGGCGACGCGGCTCATCACACTTCGATCGAGCGAAATCCCTTCGCATTGCATGCGTTCTTCCTGACGGAAAAACGGCAAGCCATAGCCGAATTTGTCCACTAAGACTTTGGCCATCATCGACGGTGCACAAAGCGACCGCGCTACAATCTCTTTGGGTAACGCGGCGGTCGCAATCGAACCGCCTTGCTCGGCAATCTTGTACTTTGCACGCGCCACGATAATGCAAATAGCGCCGCCGCGTTTGTACCCAAGCCGCGTCGACTCTTCGAACCCGATACATTCGCGCCCTGCTAATTCGCTTTCAGGATCGCGTATTTCGCATCGTTCTTGCGGAAGCGAAGAAAGAGAAAGGTCGCGGCGACCGTGCGGTTTCTTCTTTGTTTTTGACGTGTTCTCGCCAGCCGGCTCTTCGAAGTCTTTCGTCAGCGACAAGAGTTGCGCGCGCTTGGCCGCGAACTCCATCTCTAGCTGTTTGGTGTCGATGCGTTCGGCACGGGCCGCAAAGATACGCTTCTGAAGGAGCGCTAGTTCCATCCGCAGAAGTTCGTAGTCTTTACGCAACTTGTCGCGCTCGGCTGTCACGACTTGCATCGCCGCTTCGAGCTCCGCGACGCGGCGTCGAAGCGACTCAGCCTCACTTCGCGTCTCATGGGGTTCGCTTACGGATGTCTCCACGCGCTGGATCTTAATGCGTGGCGTTGGCGATGCAAGACTCTTATGTGTGCACAATGCAACATTCAGTGAATTGGTGGTAAGCTCACCCGATCGAGCTCGATCCCGTCGAGCAACGACTCAAGTTCGGCGTCGCTAATTTCCACGTGCTTCGCCGCGGGATCGTGGTTTATCGGCAGCCGCACTTGGCCTTTATCAAGTCGCTTATAAAAGATGCACATGCCGGTGCCATCAAAGAAAAGGACTTTCATCGCCGTACGACGTTTGCCGCAGAACAGAAAAAGCGCGCCGCCTCGAGCATCATATCCGACTCGGTCGAGCGCGATGCCACTGAGTCGATCAAACGACCAGCGCATATCAATGGGCTCCAGCGCGACGAAGACTTGGACGCCGTGCGGAATCATCCGACTGCACGCAAGACCGCGAGAACCTCGCGAAGAAGTGTGCGATCCGTGGCAGGTTCCACCTCAATCCGAATGCTCTCTACTTGGATAATTAACCCTGTGCCGCCGGTGCGCTCTACATGCGGGCGCGTCGGTGTCACGACTCGCGCAAGGCTTACAGGTCGCTCCGCGGCCATCTTTTTCAAACGTAAAGACCACATCGAGAGGCTATTGCTCGAATAATCGCGCCCGCGACAAAATGCCATTTGGCTTAACCCACTTGCTCGCCACTCCGCAACACGCGTCGTCCATCGTTGTGCCGTTTCATTCATGCCGCCAATCGTGCAACGCGCGAACCCAACCGGCAACCACGTGCCTCACGCAGCGGATAGTGCGCCGGGATGAACCGGCAGATAGGAGAGAATGAAAGAGTCTTACGTC
>JANYFO010000016.1 GCA_025362635.1 Gemmatimonadaceae bacterium
CAGCGGCGCATTCAGCCCCTCCATCGACAGCTTCGGCCGGGTTGTTTTTACCCGCTGGGACCATTTGCAACAAGACCAGCAGGCCGATGCCGACCGCGCCGGTGGCAGCAACGGATCGTTCCTCTACGCCAGCGAAGCGGCTGCCGCACAGCGCCTGCCCTTGCAGGCAGAAGTATTCCCTGAACCGCGGCTGGATACCGATGCACAAAATGTGGCCAACCAGGTCAACGGCCACACCTTCAACATCTTCATGCCCTGGCAAATCAACCAGGACGGCAGTGCGGAAGAAACGCTGAACCACTGGCCGCGCGACACAATCCTTGGCGATGTTGTGCGCGTCGTGCGCGCGTTTCGACCGCAGGTCATCGTTGCGGTATTTAGTGGAACGCCGCGCGATGGACATGGACATCACCAAATCTCTGGTATTCTCGCACGCGAGGTCTATGATATCAGCGCGGATACTATGCGCTTTCCGGTGGCTGGCTACGGCATGCCATGGACCGTGTCCAAGTTCTATCGGAATGCACGATTTGCGCCGGAGTTGCAGACGGTCAAAATGAATACGGGCGAGTACGACGCATTGCTCGGTCGCAGCTATTATGAAATTTCGGCCGAAAGTCGTTCGCAGCATAAGTCGCAGGGCTTTGGGGTGTTGCAGCGAAAGGGTGTGGTGATAGACTTCCTTACGCGTGAAGCATCTCGTGTGGCTGCGCCGACCGATGCGAAAACAGAACAGAGCCTATTTGATGGTGTCGACACAACGTGGGCGCATCTTAAAACGCGCACCACGCGCGTCGATGTCCACGCTGCGCTGGATACAGCGAGTATTGCGATGAGCGAGGCGCGTCGGCTGTTTCGTGCGTCCGACCCGACAGCCACCATGACGCCACTTGCGACGGCACTGCGTGTGTTGCGGATGGCGCGTGAAATGAGTGGCACTCGGCCAAAGATGTTGTTGGTCGCGCCAAACTTTCCTGTGCCGATGTTGTCCGATGCAAATGGATATCTCGATCTGCCGCCAAACCCGCGCATGGGTGCACAGCGTGCGACGCCGGCTGCACCACAAGCGGATGCTGCGTTGTGGGACGCATTGTCGCTGACGATTGAGCGTACCGAGCGCGCATTGGTGCTTGCGTCTGGCGTTGCCGTAGAGGCTATCGCACCACGCGCCACATTTCCCGTTCGGGAACCGACGAAACGTATGATCAATGATTCGTTGCCGGTGGCGATCACAGTATTTAATCGCGGTCGTACGACGGTGTCGTTCGTAAGTACCGATGTAAGCGTCGTTGGCGCCCCCAATCGGCCCCGAGATGCGAGCGGACAGAGCGCGCCGCGCGTGATTGATCGCGATAGTGCGATCACCGTGAACACGTTCGCCTTTGCCGTCGCGCCCACGGCATCGTGGTGGCAAGCATTGTCGCGCCTTGACGATTGGTTTCGCGTCCCCATCAGCGCGCTCGATGAGGCGCAGCAACAAGCGTTAACAAACACGGCGGTGACCGCACATCTCCTTATCGCTGGCATGCCAATTGACGTGGTCACGCCCGTCGTGAATCGCTTTGCGGATCCGGTCAAAGGCGATCAACAAGTGCCGGTCGCTGCAGTGCCAGGCATCACCATCGGACTCGAGAACGTTGTCGAATACATCCGTGCCGACGTGCCCGTTGAGCGCGAGTTTCGCGTGCATGTGCTCTCTGCGTATCCCGCACTCGCAAGCGTTGCGATCTCCATCCAGTTACCTCCCGGACTTACAGCCGATTCAACCTCGCGCACTCGAGTCCTTACGCCGGACGCACCGGAAGCCACCGTCGTTTTTAAGGTCAAAGGCAAGGTTGGGCCCGGGCGACTGCAGATGGGAGTCGTTGCGCGACACGAAGCGACCGCGGCATTCACGGGCTATTCCACAATTGCCTACGACCACATCACCCCGCAGCGCATGTATGCGACGTCCGGAATGTGGCTGGCGTCAGTGAAAGTCGCGTTGCCACCGCGTGCGCATGTCGGCTATGTACAGGGCGTGGGCGATCATGGCATGGAAGCATTGCGGCAGCTCGACGTCGCCGTCGAAAAACTTGATCCATCGGCGCTCGGTAGCATCGACCTCTCGCGTTTTACGTCCATCATTGTTGGGCCGCGTGCTTACGGCGCGAACAACGTACTTGTCGCCAACAATGCGAAGCTGTTGGACTATGCAAAGCGAGGCGGACGACTTGTCGTACAGTATGGGCAGGCGGAGATGATGAAGCCCGGCGTAATGCCGTTTCCCATTCAGCTTGCGCGCACCGCCGAACGCGTCACTATCGAAGACGCGCCGGTTACCGTGCTTGTACCAACCGCACCGCTCCTTACCCTACCGAACAAAATTGGTGTAGCTGATTGGATGGGTTGGGTGCAAGAGCGCGCGACATATATGCCGACCACGGTCGATAAGAACTACACGT
Source organism: Gemmatimonadaceae bacterium (assembly GCA_025362635.1). GTDB lineage: Bacteria > Gemmatimonadota > Gemmatimonadetes > Gemmatimonadales > Gemmatimonadaceae > Gemmatimonas. The sequence continues at coordinate 2,445 of JANYFO010000016.1, forward strand.
CACTGCTCGCGATGAATGATCCTGGTGAGCCCGTGAACAAGAACGGTTTGCTGATCGCGCCCGTGGGCAAGGGCAGTTACGTATACGTCACATTGGCGTTATTTCGGCAGTTGCCAAACGGTGTACCAGGCGCCGCACGTCTGTTGATGAACTTGATCAACGCTGCACCGCCACCATCCGTCACGTCGCCGAAGATGGAGCAATAATGCGTGCAGGGTTAATGCTGTGCGTTGTGTTGGGCGCCACCGTTGCCGCCTGTAGCAAAGAACGCACGATTCTGACCGTGTATTCGCCGCACGGGAAGGAGCTGCTGTCGTACTACGAGGCCGGATTTGAGAAGGCAAATCCGGACATCGATGTGCGCGGGGTAGAGATGGGCTCAGCGGAGATTCTGGAACGATTGCGGTCAGAAAAGGACGCGCCAGTCGCCGATATCTGGTTTGGTGCGCCAACGGAACTATTGGTGCGCGCGGTGAAGGAAAATCTGCTTGACACCATCACACCGTCGTGGGCCGGCGCCTTGCCACCAACGGCTCGCGACGCATCACACCACTGGTACGGCACGTATGTCACGCCAGAAGTGATTGCGTACAACGCGCAGTTTGTTGCCGAGTCAATTGCGCCGCATGATTGGGCTGATGTCACCGATGTGCGGTGGAAAGGTCATGTGGTGTTGCGCGACCCCGTGGCCAGTGGCACCATGCGTTCAATTTTTGGCGCTATGCTGCAGCGTTCGATTATGCAAACGGGGAAAACCGATTCAGCATGGGCCTGGTTGCGTCGATTGGATGCGAACACGCGCGAGTACACGGCCACCCCGACCATGCTGTACGACAAACTGGTGCGTGGCGACGGATGGATTACGCTGTACGACATGCCGGACATGGCGGCGATCGCACGAAGTAGCAAGGCGCAGATCAAATTTGTCTATCCCACCACAGGTACGCCGATTGCCATTGATGCGATTGCGTTGGTTCGGAGCGGTACGCATCGCGGCGCGGCGGTGAAGTACCTCGAGTACGTCACGTCTGTGTCTGCGCTCCGCATTGCGGCCGACTCATTCTATCGCATGCCGGCGCGTACGGACATTCCGGACGCGCAACTACCGGGATGGATGAAAGAAGCGCGCAAAAACATTGTGCCACTCGCAATTGATGGAGCGCTCATGGCGGATTCGCTGGACCGTTGGATGCGCGCGTGGGATGCTACCGTGCGTAATCGAAATCAGAAAAAGTAGTCGCGCTGTTACACGTTTTGTGTCCGTGACCCGCTAAGCACTCCCCCGACGAACAGCACGGTCACGGCGCCAATCACGTTGTACCACAAGTAGGCGACCGACGGCGCCGCATACGACACTGCACCGACAGTGAGCATGCCTGCGATAAGTCCAACAAATGCGCCGAGCGCGCTCGATCGGGGAATCATCGCCAATAAAAACACACCAAGAATCGAACCGTAAAAGAACGATCCGAAACGGTTCACTACTTCAATGAGTGAACCGAGCGTCGCCGCCTTTGTTGCAACAATACAGGCAAAAAGACCCCAAATACCCGTCGCCACTTTGGATGCGAGGAGATAATGCGCGTCGCTGCCCTCGGGCTTGAACCAGCGCCGATAGAAATCGATGATGGACACCGTCGAGAGCGAATTCAGTTCGGCGGCCACACTCGACATTGCCGCGCCAATCACGGCCGCAAGAAATAGTCCGGCGAGGCCAAGCGGTAAGTGATCCAACACAAATCGCGGAATGATATAGTTCACATCACGTGACGACTGACCGGTCACGCGTTCGGCTACCGCAAGCGCTTCTTTGCGCACCGTGCCCACGTCTGCATCGCTTGCGCGAAACGCCGCGAGTGTACTTGCTTCGGCTCCTGCGTCGCCGGCTCGCTGTGCAGCAGACGCTGCACGCGCAGCAAGTTGTCGAGACGATACGGCGGCGCCATACCGCACTGCGAGCGCGTCATACGTTGCCGGCTCCGCCGCGCGGACCTGCCGTTCGTGTGACGGATTGTACAGCATGGGTGCGGGTTCAAACAGGAAGAACAAGAACACCAGCACGCCCACCAAGAGCACGAGAGCCTGCAGCGGAATTTTCCAGTATGCGCTTATGAGTAGTGAACTCCGCGCCTCTGGCACCGACTTGGCGGCGAGGTAGCGCTGCACCTGACTTTGATCGGTGCCAAAGTACGACAGCATGAGAAACGTGCCGCCGATAATGCCCGACCAAAATGTGTAAGTTTTTGTGAGATCGAACGTAAAATCAAAGACTTGTAAACGACCGGTCGCGCCGGCGATTCGCATCGCATCGTCGATGGGAATAGGCATTTGGACCACAAGCACCACCACCATCATGGTGAGCGCGGCTACCACGACAAACATCTGTTTGACGTCAGCCCAGGCAACGGCCTGCACGCCACCAAGCACGGTATAGATCACCGTCGGGACACCAAATAGCGCGACCGACCACACGAGATTCCAACCGAAAATCGCCGAAAACACGACCGCCGGTGCGGCGATAATGGTGCCGCACGACATGCCGCGCGAGAGCAGAAACAGAAAACTGGTGAGGGAGCGCGTTTTTGCATCGAAGCGTCGCTCTAAATACTCGTACGCGGTGTACACTTTCGCGCCGTGTAGAAATGGCACGAGCGTGACGCCGAGTATCACCATCGCGATCGGTAGGCCGAAGTAAAATTGGACGAACCGCAAACCGTCTGTCGCACCCTGACCAGTCGTGCCGATGAGTGTAACGGCGGAGAGCTGGGTCGCCATGACGGAGAGACCCACGGCCCACCACGGCAAGCTGCGATTCGCGAGAAAATAACCTTCAATGTTTTTTGTACCGCGAGTTCGTCGCAATCCATCGACGACCACCACGAGAAGATATGTCGCGACAACTGCCCAGTTGATCCAATGCATCGTGCGTCAGCTCGTGTAGCGAGACTGCAATAGCCAAAGCAGCGCGAGCGCGACTGCTTGGATGAGAAGCACGCGCCAAAGCGTCGTGCGAAACGGAGTGGACATAGAACCAAACTATGGTGTGAAGGCCGACGGTGTGGAAGGTGCGGACGCCGCCGCCGCTTTCGAAAGGACGCGTTTGACCACCGCGCCGACGCTCACCCCTTGGACAAGAATCGAGAAACACACCACCACGTACGTCATTGTGATAAGCGTGGTGCGATGATTGCTTGCGGGCAAGGAAAGCGCGAGCGCCACGCTAATGCCGCCGCGAAGACCCGCCCACGTAAGAATGGGTAGCGCGCCCGGATGCGACCGTCGCGCTTCTGGCAAGAGGGCGAGCGGTACGCCACTCGCGGAAACGCGGGCAAACAACACGAGTGGGATAGCGAGCAGACCCGCCCCCAGCGACGCGCCGGAGAATTGAATGACGATCACTTCGACGCCCATCAGGACGAACAAAGTGGCGTTGAGAAACGCATCAACCAATTCCCAAAATTCATCGAGCCGCGCGCGGCTTTGTGCCGAAAGTGCGTAAGCGCGCCCATGGTTGCCGACCATGAGGCCGGCCACCACCATGGCTAAAGGTCCCGATACGTGCAATCGATTCGATAGCGCGTAGCCACCGGTGGTGAGCGCCAATGTAAGCAAAATTTCCACTTCATACGCATCAACTTTCGCGAGCATGCGGTTGGTCAACCAACCAAGAGCGGCTCCGTAGAGACAGCCGCCAACGGCATCGACGGCGAAGAGCTGCGCCACGTGTCCGATGTCGACGCGTGCGCTACCCGAGGCGACACCCAACAGGACGAGAAACACGACCACGCCAACGCCATCGTTAAATAATGACTCGCCGGTAATGGCGACTTCCAGACGCTTCGGTACACCCACGCTTTTCAGAATGGCACCAACGGCGATCGGGTCGGTCGGCGAAATCAGCGCGCCAAAAACCAGACACCACGCAAACGGTACTGGAATGCCCACGAACGACGTGATCCACCAACTCCCTACGCCAACGATGAGCGTAGACAGCAGTACACCTAACGTCGACATCAATCCCACCAGCATCCATTGCGCCCGCAACTCAGCGACATCTACATGCAGTGAACCCGCAAACAGGAGCGCACCAAGCATGCCATTGAGCAACGTGGTGTCAAAGTCTACCGCGTGCACCAACGCGGTAAGCCGCGCGAGATCGACAATATTCGCGCGCTCCAAGCCAAGCAGCAGCAGCGATCCGGACAGTGCAAGCGCCATTAGTCCGATCGTCGGCGGCAACCGTAGCCAACGATGATTGATCCAGGAAAAAATGGCCGTTAACGACAGGACCGTCGCGAGGAGCTCAAAGGGCGTCACGTTTTTCGGCGAAAGAGTGTAAAATGAAAGATATGCGCACGAACGTTGCCCAAACCTCTGAGTCTACAATGCGACCCCACGTGATCATCATCGGCGGTGGCTTTGGTGGCCTCGCCGCTGCGCGTGAACTGCGTAACGCACCGGTGCGCATCACGGTGATTGACCGCAATAACCATCACACGTTTCAACCGCTGCTCTATCAAGTGGCGATGGCCGGACTAGCCCCCAGTGACATCACGGTGCCCATTCGTTGGCGATTGCGCAATCAAGCCAACACCACTGTCCTGCTCGGCGATGTGACGAGTGTCGATGTCGACGGCCGGACGGTCATGGTTGATGCGACGCATGCCATACCGTACGACTTTCTCATTATCGCGAGCGGCGCGCGACATGCGTACTTCGGACATGACGAATGGGAAGCGTTTGCCCCGGGACTGAAAGACATCGAAGACGCGTATCGCATCCGGCAACGCTTTTTGCTCGCCTTCGAAAACGCAGAGCGGACGGTCGATCCCGCCGAACGCGCGGCGTACCTCACGTTTGTGGTGGTCGGCGCTGGCCCAACGGGCGTCGAGTTGGCGGGCACTATTCCCGATATCGCCAAGCGTTCCTTCGTAAAAGATTTTCGGAATATTGACACGCGCACGACCCGCGTGCTGTTAGTAGAGGCTGGTGCGAGAATTCTCAGTACGTTTCCGGACGATTTGTCTGCTGCTGCGCAGCGCGACCTTGTCGAACTGGGCGTCGAGGTGCGCTTGGGAACGCCGGTGACGCGCATAGAACGTGACGCCGTATGGATCGGTGAGGAGCGCATCGCCACGCACAGCGTGTTTTGGGCGGCGGGCAACGTGGCGTCACCGCTGGGCCGGATGCTTAATGCACCGACGGATCGTGCGGGTCGCGTGAAAGTGACGCCCGATCTCTCGGTGCCTGGTCATCCGGAGCTCTTCGTTGTCGGTGACCTGTGTTACATCGAGCGTGCAGATGGCCGACCGATTCCATCTGTCGCTCCGTCGGCGAATCAAACCGGTACACACGCCGCGCGCATGATTCGCCAAACATTAGCGACGCAACCGCGCACTGCATTTAAGTATTTCCATAAAGGCGATCTGGCGACGATCGGACGACACAAGGCGGTCGCCGCTTTTGGTCGGCTGCATTTTAATGGATACTTCACATGGTTTCTGTGGTTGTTCGTGCACTTGATGTACTTGGTTGGCTTCCGCAACCGCGTCTCGGTCTTGCTCCAGTGGGCATGGGCCTACGTGACGTATCAGCCCGGCGTGCGCCTCATTTCTGGTCACACACCGATCGATGATACCGGAGTGCCACAGCCGAACGTGGTACATCTGTGATGGGTGACGGAGCGATCCAGCGGGAACAGGATGCTCGCGCACTCTCGACACTTGTTCATGATGTCAACAATGCACTGAATCCCATAATGGCCGCGGCGTATCTTTTAAACCATCATGCCGAATCGCCTGAAATTGTGCGTGAGTACGCGGCTCGTATAACCGAGTCCGTCGAAAACGCCGCTCTGGCGGTGGCGCGCATTGCGTCCTTCAACCGTCACGCGCCGATGCCCACGCCCGCGGAAAAACCGGCGTTGTCGGTAGACACGGCCACGGCGCAACATATTTTAGTGGTCGAGGATCACGATGAATCACGCGAGTTCCTGCGTCGCTTACTGCGCGCGAACGGTCACCGTGTGGACGCCGTAGGTACCTGTGCAGATGCGCGGGTACGGCTCAGAGCAAACGGTCCACCCCCTTACCATCTACTGCTCACGGATGTCGACTTGCCTGATGGTACTGGGTGGCAGCTGCTCACGTTCGCGAAACAGCACTTGCCCACATTACGCGTGGGTGTGATAACGGGATGGGAACCAATGATCGGAAGCGAAGACGCTGCCGGTGCGGAATTCATACTCCGAAAACCGCTGCACGCCGCTGAGCTGCTGGCTCACGTCGCGGGGCGTACTTTACCTGGACACACGGAGTAAACAATGTCGGACTTACCGTCGACAATTCGCGTTCTCGTTGCCGAGGACAACCCGCTTGAGCGATCCACCTTAGTGGAGTTACTCACAGTACTCGGCCATATGGTAGTGGCCGAGGTGGAGAGTGGAGCTGACGCGATTGAAAAGGCGCGACAGTTCACTCCGGACGCCGTCTTGCTCGATGTGCACATGCCGGGGGCAAACGGCGTGCAGGCCGCTGAAGAAATTGCCAATACGTTGCCAGGGACGGCCGTCGTGCTGATTACCGGCGATCTCTCGCTCTCGTTGTCCATTGCGGACGTGATGCGGAGCGGCGCCGTTGCGCTCCTCGCGAAACCGACGCCGCCCACCACACTCGACGCCACGTTGCGCATGGCCGTCGGCCGCGCACGCGAACTGCTGGCCGCACGCAAAGAAGCCGCTGACGCGAAACAGCAATTAGAATCGCGGAAACTTATTGAACGCGCGAAAGGCATTCTCATGCGTCGCACGGGCAGCAGCGAGCAAGAGGCCTATCGCATCATGCAACGGAGCAGCCAGGACCGCTCTGTGCCGATGGTGGACATCGCCAAAGCGGTTCTGGACAGTGAGCCTGGGGTGAAGAGCTAGGAGATCGGTTTCCCGATCGGCGGTCCCGACACTTGCTTCACCAACTGATACAAGAAATCGAGACCGTCATAAAACGACTTGATGCGAAGTTTTTCGTCGCGTCCATGCGCGTTCGTTTCGCCTGGCGCCGAGAAGATGCCGCTCACGCCGTACGTGGGGATGCCGGCAGAGCGTAGGTACGCGCCGTCGGTTGCGCCGGTGGACATCGTCGGAATCACCGGTACATCGTTGAACATCTTTTTGGTGAGCATCGCGGTCGCGGCCAGCAAGCCCGGATCAATGGCTGCGGTTTTTTTACCGAAGCGATCACCGCGTACTTCGCGCATCGTCACTTTCACGCCCGAATCAGCGATCACGCGTTCGATTGCGGCCTTCACATCCGCGGCGCTTGATGTGGGCACAATGCGACAATTGACGTTGGCCGTTGCTGTCTGCGGCAGGGCGTTGTCCGCATGGCCGCCCGAGAGTCGAGTGGCAACACAACTGGTGCGAAGCATTGACGCGTAGCGCGGATCGGTGGAGATAATGCGCGCCGCGGCAGTGTCGGCCGGATTCGCAACGATGGCGCGCATCGCCGTAGCGAGCGACGGCATTTCCACTTTCGCCGTTTGTGCAAAGAACGGGCGAGAGATCTCGTTCAGATCAACAGGAAACGTGTATTTCTCCAAACGTGCAAGTCCGTTGGCCAGCTGATAGATCGCGTTGTCTTTGCGCGGCACGCTGGAATGTCCACCGGTATTGACTGCGGTCAGCGTGTAGTTCACCGGCACTTTCTCGGCGGCCTGCACGGAATGAAACAGGGGCTGGTCATCCTTCAATGTGCCACCGCCACCCTCATTGATCGCATACTCAGCATCAATAAGATTTTTGTGATTGGCGATGAGCCAGGCGACGCCGTTGGTTGCGCCACCTTCTTCGTCGGCCGTTAACGCGAGAATGAGGTCGCGTTGCGGCACGTACCCTTCCTGTTTGTAGCGCAGCAAGTTGGCCACGAACATCGACGCCATTGATTTATCGTCGGCCGTACCGCGTCCAAGAAAGAAACCGTTTTCTTCAACGAGCTTAAACGGGTCGCGCGGCCAGTCGCTGCGCAGTGCGGCCACCACGTCGAGATGCGCGAGGAGCAGGAGCGGCTTGCCGGTGCCTTTGCCGTGATAGCGCACAACCAAGTTGCCTTTATTTGGCCGATCGGGTGGCACGAGTACTTGCACGTCTGCTGGCGGAAATCCCGCGGCGATGAAGCGCGCGGCCATGGCGCGGGCGGCCACGGTGACGTCGCCAACAGAATCGACCGTGTTGATCTCGATGAGTTCTTTGTAAACTGCGCGCGCGGCTTGTTGCTGCGGCGTGAGCGTGGTGGGTGCGCCTGGCGCTTTTTGGCCGGGGAGCTGGCGAGCGTGCGCGGCGGGTGCGAACGAGAGTGAGGCGAGTGTGGCGACGAAAGCGGTGGTGCGAAGCGCGTGCATAGTGATGGGGTGAGAGGTCAAGTGCGAAGGTATCAGGCGGCGATGAAGAGGGGGAGAGTGCAGGGTAATGTCCGCGAGCTTGCAGCATACATCGTCTGTCGGCGCCAAAATCCGAGTCTCTTAACGATTTAAAGTTGTCTTTGCCCATCAATTAACTGCGCCCGTCCATCCCGGCACGAATTTCGCACTCTATCGCTCCACCGTGGCGAGCTCCTCGGGAGCACGCTGTCGCATCGTCGCTTACGCAACGCTGCAGTCGGTCTCGAATCGTATCATCAGGAGGCATCAATGCTCTCGCCCGCCAGCAAATCCCGGATGTTCGTCACGTGCACCCTAGCGCTCTCGCTCAGTGTCACCGCCTGCGCGTCACTAAACCGCAAAGAAGGCGGCGCCATCATCGGCGCCACCGCTGGCGGCGCTGTTGGTGGCGTGATCGGCAATCAGACTGGCTCCACTGCACGCGGCGCGATTATCGGCGCGGTGATCGGTGGAACCCTGGGTGCGGTGATCGGCCATCAAATGGACCAACAAGCGAAGGAGCTGCGTCAGGACATTCCAGGTGCCACAGTTACACGCGTTGGTGAAGGCATTGCCGTCACGTTTGCGTCGGGACTGCTGTACGATTTCGACTCAGACGTTGTGCGCGCCGCCGCCGCCACGAATTTGCGCAACTTGGCCGCGAGTCTTGGCAAGTACCCAAAAACCGACCTTCTCATAGTCGGACACACCGATTCGAAAGGTGCGGACGATTACAACCAAACGTTGTCGGAGAAACGTGCGACCGCAGCGTCGAATTATCTCGCGGCCCAAGGCGTGACTGGCGCACGTTTGCGCGCGCTCGGACGTGGAGAGACGGAACCGGTGGCCAGCAACGACACTGAATCCGGTCGACAGTCGAACCGTCGTGTAGAAATCGCGATCTACGCAAACGCGAACGCGCGCACACCGTAAGTGAACAATCGCTGTTGAGACGCAGCACACACTCACAAACAGGAGCCATCGCATGTCCGGCAAACGCAGCAACGGCGGCACCGACCACAGTGGTCAGTATTCCGACCACTTCCAAGCCGCCGCGCAATATCAAGCC
>JANYFO010000047.1 GCA_025362635.1 Gemmatimonadaceae bacterium
ACGCCGACGCGAGTGCCAACAACACCCCTTCGGGTGTAAGCGGTTTTTCTAGAAACGTGAATGCACCCAATCGCGTCGCGCGCACCGCATCCGCCAATGCCGCACGTCCACTCATCATCACGACAGGCAAATCCGGACGACGCTCGCGCAACCGCTTCAAGAGTGCGAGGCCATCCAACTCGCCCGGCATCATTAAATCAACGAGCGCCACGTCCGGCTCGAGCGCTTCAGCGAGCGCGAGACCTGTGGCACCGTCCGCCGCATCGCGGACGTCGTACCCTTCACCCGCCAAGAGCGCTCCAACCATCCGTCGGATGTTCGGCTCATCGTCCACGATTAAAACGCTCGGCATCGCGCGCGAATCAGTGAGAAAGCAGAACTAATCGCGCCGCATCAGCCAACGGGACGCTCAACCATTTCACCGCGTGCCGCCGACACAAACTCTGGCGCATGCGCCCGATCGGCGAGCAATTTGGACGTGAAGCGCTGCCCTTCGCTCACGCGTTCCAGCTCGACCGCGACGGTGTCGATGTTGCGATCCATCGCGTCGAGTCGCATCTGCAACTCTGTCGAAACACCGTTCGAGGCCGTTCGTCGATCCATGCGCCGCGCAAATGCGCGCGCTAATGGAAGTCCAACGATGACGCAGACAAATGTGATCGAAAGCGCGTACGTCATCTGCACGGCGCCGCGCGGCACGACATCGCGCACCGGAATAATCGTTTCCGTGCCATTCTGTGTGAGATGAATGCCGCTCCCATCAACGCGAACGGAAAGCGGATTATCGCCGTTGGTGGGGAAGACAATGCTGCCAGGTTTCTGTGCCAACGCCGCCGCCGCTTGTGTCCCCTCGTTCGCGCCTTGAATGGCGTCACGCACTTGCTGACGAATCTGATCGCGCGCGCTTCGTGCTTGCGTCTGCGCTTGTTCTGCGAGAGCGGAGGTCTGCTGCGCCGTCTGTTCTGTCGACTGTTGTTCCGTCCGCATCGTCATGCTCCCTGAACACCGGTAACTGGAAGGCGTAGCCGCATCTCCGTCCCTGCACCCGGAGTGCTCGTCACTTCTATTACACCGCGATGCGCCGTCATCGTTTGTCGTGCGATCGCCAAGCCCAACCCGGTACCACCCGGCTTCGTCGTCACGTACGGATCAAAAATATGCGCCAGCGCCGCTGCACTGATGCCGCACCCGCTATCGCGCACGGCAATGCACACGGCGTCTTCGCCATACAACACGTCGGGCCCGATGCGTACGACGACATGCGCTTCGTCACCGCAGGCCCCACACGCATCCACCGCGTTCAACAACACGTTCGTCACCGCGCGTACCAGCGGCTCGTGATAACCCATTACCAGCGGCAACATCGGCGAAATCTCGAGGTCGAGCTGCACCCGATCCGGCACGGCACTCTTCGCCGTGCGCGTCACCAGTTCAGCGAGATCGATCTCCGCCAACGGGCCATCGGGCAGGCGACCAAACTGCGCAAAACTGCGCGCCATCGTTTCCAATCGCGCCGATTCTTCTGCGAGCACTTCAACGGTTTCGCGCAACTCCTCTGGGGCGCTTCGCCGTAATCGCTCGACCGCAAATCGAATTGGCGTCAGCGGGTTTTTGAGCTCGTGGGCAAAACGACGCGCCGACTCGCGAAACGCCTCCGCGCGTTCCGCGTCGAGCGCCTGCTGACGACCGGTTTCGAGGTCGCGGGCCATAGTTCGCATACCCGTGCGCAACACCTCAAACTCGGGAGCACCGCGGCGCTCGGTTTGCTCGGGGACGGATTGCCCGGTGCGGATCAATCCGGTCCAACCGACTAATTCGTCGAGCGGTCGACTGAGCTGTCGACTCAAATGTCCTGCCACGCGTGATGCCCCTACCGTCACGAGCACGACCACCAACAGCGCCCCAACGACGAGGAGTCGCATCGTGCGGTTGGCGAGGAAATCGAATCGTCGCGCTAACTCCACCGATTGCCGCAATTCCGTTTCATGCGCCTCCAACAATTGTCGTTGCTGTTCGGACAGCGGCGAACGGCGCGCCGCCTCAATCGCCGCCCCACCACTCCGCGCGATGCGCTCCCAAGCCGACCCGGAGGACAGCAGCGACAGCGCCCGACTCGCGGTGCCCGTCCACAACGCGGTCACCGCAATGGTCGGAACCACCGCAAAGAGCAGCAACGTTGCGAACAATCTTGACCGAAACGGCGCCCGGCGACGCGCGCGCGCGCGCGATCGACCGAGTGTGCCCAACCTTGTGCGCTCCCTACGCGCGGGAGAAACCGGCGGTTTCTCTTCGCGTGCTGGCGCGATTGCATGGGTGGTCGGCTTCCGCATCTCCTTCATACTGGATAATTTATGCGGCTACACCCGCACGGCATGTCCCATTCCCGCCGGCGCGGTGGCGCACGCGTCGCTCCTGGAGTGGCATGGCAACGTCGTGGTCCCTCGCTCCACTGGTCGAGCAGCGCGCGCGGGAGCATCCCGTGCGCCCTCTCGCGATGGTTGGCGACCGGACGTGGAGCGAGGGACCACGA
>JANYFO010000057.1 GCA_025362635.1 Gemmatimonadaceae bacterium
CTTCCATCCCAACGCCGGCCTTGATCAGTTGGGCAATTTGGAGCAGACGTTGGCCGAACGGTGACTTTGGATATTCCACGCCATCGGCTGCTTTGTATTGTTGCGGATTTGCCGCGCGGAGTACCCGCAACGCTTCGAACATTTCGGCGCCACTTCCGTGCACCACGTCGGAGTTGCCGGTGCGATACAATGCCTCAAGCCGTTTTTCCGATTCGCCACCATTTGCCCGAATTGAAAATTCATCGAGCGAGTTCATCGAGACACTCGGTGACGCGCCCCCAAGTATGCGAGGGGTCTGGGCCGTCATCGCCACCGCACGAAATGGCGCATCGGAGCCGACCGCACACTGTTCACACGTCCCGCGAACGGCGAGATAGCGATTCAACCAACCGTCCGACGTGCCTTTCACGTCGGGTGTGCCGGTTTCCATGTAGTCCTGCGCGTCGAAGTGCGACCGCGTTGAACTGGGACTGCCAACGGCATGAATCGGCGCGAGCAACCCACGATCCCACAGCGGCTTGAAGGAGCTGAGCGCCGGATGCAATCCGAAATACCCATCGAGATCGATCGCACCGGCCGCGCCAGCGGTTTGCGTCGGCGCCGCGATCGCCAGTTGTGGACGCGCGGCGTAATACGCAGCATCGCCGAATGGTACGACCACGTTAAGCGCGTCCGCCGCCCCGCGCTGGAACAGCACGATAAGGGTCTTGCCACGAGCTGCACGCGGCAGATCCATCGCGAGGGCCGTCCGTCGCAAAAAGCTCGGACTCAATCCGAGCGTTACCAACGACAGCGCACCACCTTTTAAAAACACTCGGCGATTCATGAGTAAATCCTCGTGCTATGGTGAGCGACGCGAAACGTGTGACTAACGTCGCTGGAATTCTGGTGCGCCGAGCGCGAGCCCGACGATCTGACTAAAGCCAGCAAGCGTGGGGAGATTGCCGATCGACTGTGTCAACGTCGCACTCGCCGTCGGTTTTACCGCTTCACGTCCTGCTGCCTGTTGTTGCTGCGCCAGTGGACGACGCGCGGTGCGATCCGCACCGCCATTGCGCGCTATTCGCGCGACACCGCCGATCGTGTCAGCCATCATCGCCGTGTCAGCCGCATTCGTTGTCAACAGATTCTCGGAAATTGTCGCGCGCCGCTGCAAAAATGGATTCGTTCCGGTGAGAAGCACATCGCGTGTATCCGGTGATGCGGCGCCACCAAATAATTCTTTGATGACACCATCCACCTGCTGTTCCTTCGACATCGATGCGAGCTGTTTCGTTGCCGGCCAGTCGGCCAATTTCACACCCGGTACGCGACCAGCCGCTGCCGCAAGTCCGAAGTTGATACGATTCAAAATCGCGCCGGTGTTCATCCACGCCTCACCCGTTTCCGGATACCCGTTAGGGGCCTGATGACCAAAGATGGGTGCACCCAACCGACTCACCAATTGCACCGCACGCGGCGACGAATCGGGCTTCGCGTTCATCGCACGCAACGTGCTCGTGACCAGCTCAAATGGTGACTTCACCTTAGCGTGATACGAGGCTGCCGCAAAAAATTCAGGACTCGTCACGATGGTGCGTACGACTTCGCGAATGTCGCCATCGGTTGTGCGAAACGTTGCGGTGGCGCGATCAACCAGCGCCGCTGGCGGTGTATCGCTGACAAAGCGTCGCGCCAACTTCGTCGCAATAAAACGCGCAGTCTTCGGACTGTACGCCAACATGTCCAGCACGGCCTCGCCCTCCGCTTGCCCACCACCAGCCGGAAAGTGTTTGCCGAGAATCGTCTTCGCGTCAGCGTCGTGCACTTCACCACGAAACACAAACTCACCGCCGTTCACGCCTTTCGATAACGTCCAACCTGTGAGCGCACGCGCAAGTTCGGTAACGTCACGCTGTGTGTAGCCGCCATCGACACCAAGCGTGTGGAGCTCCATTAATTCGCGCGCATAATTTTCGTTGAGTCCACGCCGACGTGCCGCGACTTTCGCGATGGTGGGCGCACGTGTTGCCGTAGCCGCCATGACCCCGGCGTCAACACTACCTTTCGCCGCGCGACGTGCTGCCTGAGCGCCCGGGCGCCCTCCCGCCGCGACACGACGCACGGTGGTGAGCGTTGACCGCCCGCTGTCCGCAACACTCTGCCAATTGTCCAAGTAATAGAGCATCGCCGGACTTTTCGCGACCGCACCCAATAGATCGCGAAACTTGCCGAGAGCGTTTGGACGGATGGTGTTGGCGTCATATTCTGGCAGGAAATACCGCGTGCGATCTTTTCCAGCAAACACGTTAAAATGGTTCTCCCAAAAATCCACCATCACCTCTTGCAACTGTCGTTCGCTGCTCACTGCACGCGCAATACGCATCGTAGAAATCTCGCCGACAAACGAATATGACTGTCGCCCTTGCTCCTTGAGCTTGGCGCTGTCCGATGCGCTGATCACGCCGCCACCCTTGGCCAACTTCGCGAGTTGCGCACCCGGTGGCGGGTAATCGGCGAGGAGCTGTTCGCCGGTCTTACCGAGCGTGCGAAATTGCGTCAAAAATGCCTCGGTTGGCGCATCGCTGATTCGCTCCGGATCGAGCTGCTGCGCCATCCAGCGGTCAACACCAATTGCGCGCACCGCGTCGACGTCGCCCGGTCGCGCGCCGAACGACAATCGGTTCAACACGTGATGCACCTGCTGATCCACTGTCTGCTCGCGCGCCGCAAGCTCGGACGATGACGGCATGTGCGTGGACGAGGCATTCTGCACCCCAGACCCATGGGGCCCGCACGCACCGACAAGCGCGGTGATTGGGAGTAGTAAGAAGGATGAGCGAAGGCGCATGCGAAGTCTCGGCGATTAGGGTCACGTCATTGGACGGGCGTGGACAGGCGTCGTTAATGACATGCGCACCTTGAGCGCTTGCGTGGACGTCGGTTGTTTTCACTATGACTCAAACTGGATCCTCACGGCCGTGGCTCGATGATGCACTCGCCACCGGGGCATTGACCACCATCGCTACGGGTGGAGCCTTGATTGGTCTTGGACTGCGCGATGGCGAATCCAGTCGCCTCTTCCGCTTGGTGGGACGCGCCCTGCTCGAACGCGTCGGTATTCCGTCGCTTAACGCGCCGCTCACCTCCGTGGCAATCGGCTACACGCATCATCTCGTTGTGGCGACACTATGGGGTGCCATCTTCGGGCTGCTGGTGCTTCGTCCGTCAACGGGACGCGCACGACTTGTTGCCGCGCTGATCGCGGTACTGGCATACGTGGTCGCGGCGCTCTGGATATTGCCGCCTGTATTACGAATTGGTTACGCAGTGACGTCAAACGTGTCTGCGGTGGTTCCTATTAGCGTCGCACTGCTCGCGGCTTTGTGCGGCGGCATTTGGATCGGCACGCCAGATGCATAAGGATCGTGACAGTTACGCGACCGAATTTGCGATCTGGATCACAGCGGAACTTGAGCGACGTGACCTACGTTGCTGTTCGATGGGGTAAGCCGTCATGCCTGTGGACGGCGCACAGACAGGCGACCCCATTTCGTTATTCACAATTTTTCAGGAGGTTCTAATGGACGTCCTCGTACGGATCGAGGCTCGTCCGGGTAATTCGCCGGTGCTCGCGCACGTGAATTCGATTCCTGTCCTTCCGTTTGGTACTCGCTCGCGGCGTGAAGTAGTGACGCTGTATGGTGAGCCAAATGCACAATCGCTTGCTCTGGCCTTAGCTGCTACGGTCGAGAGTGAACGGATGGAAGCGCAGCAGTCGGGTGTCGTGCGTCATCTCGGCGTGTGGCCAGACCGCGGTGCGGTTGGCGATTCTGCGTGGCGCGACGCCACGACGGGGCGCTTGGTGACACGTGATCTCGACATTCCGCTGCTCATCCTTGAGGCGCGTGCCTTGGAGTTGCTCGGCGAGTGTGGCGCAACGCTGCGGCGAGTTGCGGCCGGACTGGCGATGCCGGATTGGCCGGAAGGTACTGAGCGCGCGCTGAGCTTCACGCTCTCCGCCAATCATACGGCGCTGATCGGTGGTGGTGCGGGCGACACATTCCGGGATGAAGTGGGCGTCGAAAACTGGTTGGATTCCCTGCGACAAGCTGATGGATTCACCTTCGAAATCGAGGGCGACTAACGATTCCTGATTTGTCCGACGATGCAACAGCACGGGCCGCGATCGTCATGATCGCGGCCCGTGCTGTTTGTCTGACGTCGAAACGCGCGTTTGCGCAGACTCCGCCGTTTATCGACCGCTAAACCAACTGGCCGGGGAGAAGCCCTGCGGATTAATCTCGAAGTATTGACTGCGCGACCAATTCCCAGTGGTTGGAAAATACGGTGGTGGAAACTGGAGCAAGCAGCGATTGAACGACAGATCGTCGTGATAGCCATGCAGGTTGTTACTCGCATCCATCGTGCCGGTCTGACCCGAACTTGCCTCGATCGTGCCGCCAATGAGTCGTGTCGTTCCGCGATCAACCCATCGGTTCCCGGCAAGGCCGGCCGGCGGCGATGAGCGTTCGGCGATCACCGACTTGAGTGCGAGGAGTGAGGCATGAATAGCGATGTCCGGACGATTGGGCGACGGATCAAATTCTTTGCGCGGCCACGTCCATGAATCGCCGGCGCTGTTCGTGCGCCTCCACTGCGGCGTCACCAAGGTATTGTCTGCGTAGGCCACGTATTCGCCAGCAAAGAGGCCAACCACATCGTCGTCCGCCGAACACGTACCTGTAGTAATACCAGGACTCGTCGCCTGTTTTAAATCGCTTAAAATGATCGTCGAGTTGCGCGACGCAATCGTTACGCGACCGCGAACCGTACCGCTCACGCCAACCTTGCCTTCTGCAAAAATTACCCCACGAAAGTTTGCATTATACGCGGCGCTCAACGGCCAGAGATATGCACCATCCGCTCTCGCCGCTACAGTGGCGGGTACGCTGCCAGACGTTCGCGGCATCCAAAAGCCGGCTGTGTCCACCGCGCGAAACACGCCGGTCGGAGACAACCGTTCATCACCACCGAGGAAGCAGCGCGCATTCACATTGTCGAATGCATCCGCTTTGTCTTGCATGCGGTTTTGATAACTACCCGACGCACGGTGGAGAATCTCCGCGAGCTTGATTGGAATAGCCGGCAGTCCGCTGACAGCAGTGGTGACACCGCAATTGTAAGAATACAGCACGCTGTCCAGCGGCACTGCCGAACCTGATGGAATCGGTGCGCCCGTAACAATCGGACTCGGCGTCCGTGCAGCGGCAAACCCCGTTCCGTACTTAAACGACGAATACAATTGATAGACGCGGAAGTATCCGTCGTTCGGACCGGTGGTATTACCGTCACCATCGGCGTCGATCGCCACGAACTCGATGCGCATAGTGGCTAACGCGCTGTCACCGGTGGTGACATTCGGTGTGAAGACGTAACCGGCCCTCGTTGCGATTGCCTTGAGCACATTTAAGTCGGCAGTACCAGGCAATGGAATTTTTGACACGCGTTCTTTCGGCGGACCCTTTTTATAGACCGCATACGCTTTGTTCAAAACAATGCTGGACGTGGTCACCGCATCGAAAAACGTCGCCTGCGGTGACGGTGTGCTGCCATTCCACACCCAAATTGTGTCATTGCTGTGCACCGGCCCCTGCGCTTGCGCGCCCAGTGCCCAGTACAACGCGTACCCAGCCGTTGAGCGC
This sequence comes from Gemmatimonadaceae bacterium, assembly GCA_025362635.1. GTDB lineage: Bacteria > Gemmatimonadota > Gemmatimonadetes > Gemmatimonadales > Gemmatimonadaceae > Gemmatimonas. Next base: position 5,685 of record JANYFO010000057.1, read on the forward strand.
GATTTATCCGTAAATGATGCGTACCGTGCGAACGATTGCTGGTACATTTGCGCGCGCCGAATTGCCACGTTGCCAAACGCATCTTCTGTCTTCGCTACGATTTCGGACTGCACACCAAACTCGCCGACATTCTGTAGCGAATCCGAATTACCAAGGCGAGAAATCCAGATTGACCGTTTAATCGTTGAGCCGGAAATGGCTTGATTGCTCGCTACGGTCAGGTACCCATCAAGCGGCACCGTATCGATTTTCGCATTCATGCGCGAGCGCTCGTCCTCAAGCGCGGAGATCGCCGCATCATCCAACGCCGCCGCGCGGTCGGAACCCGCTTGAATGAGGTTGCCCGACATCGCCATCATCGCGGACGCGAGGGCCACGACGACTCCGACCATCGCGATCAGCAGAACGGCGACTAACGCAAAGCCGCGGCGGTCATGCACCGCCGGCAACAACGTTTCCTCCGCGTTGGTGTCGCTCATGGCACCACAACGGTGTTCGACGTGGATAGCGTCGAGAGATTTGGTGTGCAATCCTGCACCGCCAACGCATACTGGTATTGACGTCCGAAACCAAGATCCACACCGCCGTCTTTGTACGTATAGGTCACGGTGCCGCCAACCGCACTCACTGTTGCTAGCGGATCGCCCCATGTCGCTGCGCCTAACAATCGACGCCAGATGATGTAGCGCACCACGTCCGCCTCGCCACCGCCATCATCCGTTGCTTTGCTCCAAGTCAGCACAACCTTGCTTTCGACTGCGTTCCACGCGCCGCTGGCCGATGTCGGAGCAATTGGCGTACGTCCGCACGCACGCGACTGACGCGGCACGGCTGTATTCGGCATGGGCACGGTATACCGCACCACGTTACGCGTCGCGCCAGCTGGCGTCGTCGCTTCATATGTCACTTCGACACCGCGCACCTGATCAATGCGAGTGGTGAGCGCCGTACCGGTATCGGGAGTGACACCGCGAAACGCAGCGGACTTGACCAGCGGTAACCACGCTCTCGGCACCGTGTCGAGATCGGTGAGTGTGGTGTTAAACAACGTGGGATCATACCAGTATCGAAAAAACGGAATGGTCTGCGATTGACGCAGACCCGTCGCAAGGATTTCCGGCACCCCGTTGTTCACTTGGCGCAGCAGCATTTTGTCCAGCGCATTGGTCGACGAGGTGTCACGCGTAAAGCGAAAAACAATTAACTCTGCCTCACCAGTCGTACCCACCACGTTCGTGTAGTCGGCCAACGGATAAGTGAATCCTGGCGACGACCCAGGTATGGTGATTGCGTTTCCAACCGCAATCGCGTCAACCTCAAGACTCGTGGCGTTGACGTCCACGTACACAGCGCCAGTGAATCGTGCCGAATCTGCGCGATTGGTGGTGAGATCGCTATTGAACGCGAACACGCTGTCGTTGGCGTACACGACGATCGGTTGGTTGTCGGTCACGTTCGTGCCGGCCGTACGTATTTCCTGACGCATGATGTCGCGCCCAAAACGTCCGTTCTGAATCTGCGCGGACTTGGTCGCCAGCGTTCGAAACCCTCGGCCCTGCGCGAGAAGAAATCCAAACGCCGCACTCATGATGATCCCAAAAACCACGAGGGAGACCAAAAGTTCGGCAAGCGTGAAGCCGCGTGGCGATCTGCGCTTGGTCGGCATCGTGATTGAGGGGGTTAGGGCGCGAGGGAAACGGCGCGCGTGACGGGCGTCGCGAGCACACCGACTTGCACGCTCGTAACCGATACGGTGATCGTCGTGAGATTTTTGCCAGCGGCCGAATCCACCACCACCGTCGTTGCCGTGATGAGGCCGTCGGCCGTCCCGTTGTATTTGATGGCGGACAGTTGCGACAGCGTGGCGTATGTTGGCCACGCGCGCGCGCGCCCGATCTGCATATCCGCCACGGACTGCGCGCGGTTTTGGATATCCGACGTACTCACAGATCGACCAAGCGTCGTGGTGCTCATGCCAATGGCCAGCACGACACCGCCCAAAATCACGAGGGCCATCATTACTTCAATCAGCGTGAAGCCGCGGCGCGGTTGCGGCGCGTTCCCTGTTGTCATTTCGCGTGCCTCCATACGGCGCCTGTCCACGCATACCATTCCGGTCGCGCCGTGGCGCGGGCGATCATCACGGCGCGAACATCGGTGTTTATTCCACCGGCCATGCTCGCTTGCGTTGAGAGGTAGAGCGTCACTCCACGATCTACGCTGCCGTTGCGCTGCACAACCAACATCGGCTTCGTATTGGAGGTGAGCATGATAGGCACGCTCGCCGTGGCAGTCCCGAGCGCCGGTACCGACGACGGACGTCCAAACACCACGCGCTCAGGCAGCAGAAATGGTCGCGTCCTTTCTGTGGGGTCAATCGCAGAATTGTTGTTTACATCCCATACGGTCGTGATGGTGTGCGCCGATGTGTCAAACACGAGCAGCACATTGTGTTGACGCGCCGCCGCTTCACGCTGCGCCACCATAAGCGACATGCCAAGGGTGCGCGCGGCAGTGTCCACTTGACTGTTGTCAACACGGACCTTGGGCAAAACTAGCGCCGCCAGAATGCCGACGATGCTGATGATCATCAGCAGTTCTATGAGCGTGTGTCCACGCGCGAGCCGCCCGGAACGGCACGAGTCAACGGACATGAGGCACGTCGTTGAGAGAGGTTGAGACTAATTCAGCCCTCCTACGACGATGCGCGGCAGCCCCGAGTCACAATGGATCGCAGTGCATTTCGAAGCGGGCACCGCGCGTTTCATCTCCGGCCATCGGAGATGAAACGTGCCCACGTCGGACCGCACTACACCTTGTGAAACCCAATGCGTGCCGCCTCGCGCCGATCAGCTGCCACATAAATCTCAGCATCACTAAAAAACGCCGGCGCTTCGGTTTGCATGACGCGCAGAACGTCGACCGCTAAGCGGCGGATCTCCAGTTCAGCGCCTTCGCTAGAGCGCAACTCAAGCATCGTACGCCACGCGCGCGCGTTGCCTGTGACAACGATCTTGGTTTCCGTGCTATTGGGGAGCACACCACGCGCCGCCTCGCGGGCCATTTTACGCCGATGCACCTTGTCGTCCACCCACGAGTAGCGGGTCATCAGCGCATTGACGAGCGCGATGTAACTCTCTTGCGCACCTTCAATTTGCGTGGTCCACGCGAGCTCCAACGCGTCGTCCCCAATCATCGCCGGCGGCATCACGAATTGCGCATCGCTTTCGTCGACGTACCGCTGCGATAGTTGTGAGTAAGCAAACCCCGCGCGATGCCGCACGAGTTCGTGCGTGAGTGATCGGCTCACCCCTTCCAGCAACAGCGAATAGTTCGCGTGTTCGAGCACGCTGCCATGCCCCTGCTTTTTGATATTTTCGAGATAGTCGCGCGTCGATCGACCGGCAGGATTTCGTTGACTCATGTAGCACAACCGGCCCGCAAACTCGGCCAAACGTTCACCGTCCGTTGCCTCGCCCATCCATTGCACTGGCAGATGCAGTGGCTCCGCAAAATGCGGACGAGCAAGGACCGTGACTTTGGGTTCGCGCAAAATTGCGCTGGCAGCGAGCGGCATCGTGTACAAATCGGGCAAGATGTGAGCAAACGTGAGTCGGGCGCGAAGAAGTTAAGTTCCCTAGTCCCTAATCCCTAATCCTCAGTCCCCAGCCTGTACCTGTTCCACGCCCGATCCCGCTCTATTGCGTCCAGCGCGAGACGCGCTCGCGCATCTAACGGCGCCGCGTCTGGATCATGCCGCAGCACTCCGATCGCTTGGTCGCCGTGTTGGCTGATCTTGCAGCCAGGATTGAACACACCGGCGGGATCTGCCGCCGCCTTCACATTGGCAAACGCAGCGCGCGCCTCCGCCGACCAGACGCAAGCCAGCAACGGTGCGCGCAGCCGACCGTCACCATGCTCGCCTGCCAGCGTACCGCCCAAGTTGCCGGTGAGATCACAGACCGTATCGAGGATGCCCTGCACGCGATCACGCCACCCGCCGCGCGTTACATCCACAAGTGGATTGACGTGCGCATGCGCATCCCCGGCGTGTCCAAAAATCACGCCGATCATCTCGAAGCGCGTCAATGCTGCACGCACGCCGCGCACGTACTCTGGGAATCGCTCCGGCGGCACGCATCCATCTTCAATGAATTGCATCGAACGCAGGCGCGGTGCCAAACGAGATAAAATCGGACTCGCCGCATGACGCAGCGCCCACAATCGCCGCTCTGCCTCGGGCACGACCGCCGTCACAACATCCGTTGCACCATGTCCACGGCATACCGTGGCCAATCGTTGCACCGCGTTCGCGGCACCCGTCGCCTCATCGCCCTCAACTTCTATAAGGAGCACCGCTTCCGCACCCGACGGCACACCAGTCGGACCATCGCTGGCGGCCACGTCGAGAAACGTACGATCAAGCAACTCACACGCGGTTGCGCCTGCGTCGCGCGCATCGACCGCGCACGCCGTCGCCGCATCCAGCGAAGCAAACGTTGCCAATACGGTCGCCGTTGCACCAGCAACGGGAATGAGCGCGAGTTCTACTTCGATGAACAGCGCCAATGTGCCTTCGCTACCAACTAAGAGGTCGACGAGATGACCGCCGGACGCCAACGTGGTCGCAATCGCATAGCCGGAGGACTCTTTGCGAACGCCCGCGTGCGACAACAAGCTCCGTGTAGCGTGTGCGTCTACAGCGGCAAGCGCTGACACCAATCGCGCAACGGCGGGTACATGGAGCGGCAGCGTTTCGGCGCGACGAATCCACACATCACTGCCATCGTCAAACACGCAACGAATGCCTTGCACCCACGGCCGGGTTGGCCCAAATCGCAACGTGCGCGCGCCAGCGGCATTGGTGGCCGCCATACCGCCAATCGTACAAAACGCGCCACTCGACGGGTCCACCGGAAAGCGAAGTCCAGCGGCGCGTGCCATCGCGTCAACGGCCCCACGCAACGCGCCCACACCAACACGCACGTGACGCCGTCCGACATCAACCGCATCGATGTGCGAAAATCGACTGACGTCGACAATAACGCCGGGTCCTACTGCACCCGCTGCCATGCCGCTGCCCGAACCTCGCGGTATCAAACCATGCCCTTCACGCCGCGCCCATCGCACCAACGTGGCCACGTCGTCCGCGTCCGCCGGTACGCTTACCGCGGCCGGTATACAGCGCGCAATCCCCGCGCCCTCCGCGTACATCGCGCGCGCGAACACGTCTGTACGGAAAACTCCACGGAAGTTTGTTGGGGCGATCACCGGCGAATGCATCGGGCGAGGGATTAGGAGTTAGGGACTAGGGGTTAGGGATTAGGGATTAGGGGTTAGGAGTTAGATGATAGCGACAAGGTCGATGGATTGCGCCTTCGTGTCAGTCCGAAATCGGAAGTCCGAAATCTTTAGTCCCTACTCCCTACTCCCCAGTCCCTACTCTATGCTTCCGCATGAACCCTAGCCTCAATGCGAACGTCCTCGCCGCCGTCGAACGCCGAGACGCGGGTCGCTTCTGTCAGGCGATTCTGCCTGCCGTCTCACGGACGTTTGCCCTCGGGATCAAGGTGTTGCCCGGTGCACTCGGGCAGGCTGTGCTCGATGCCTATCTCCTGTGCCGTATTGCCGATACCGTCGAGGACGCACCGGGCATCGATCCGCACGTGAAAGCTGTCATGTTCGATGATTTCCTCGCCGCCTTCGATGATCGCACGGCGCTCGAACGCTTTCTCGTGAGCGTCACATCGCTGCAGGGTGACATCGCGCACCTCACGCTGACGCAGAACACCGATCTCGTACTCGAACACTTTGCAACGTTACCCGAGAAAACGCGTGCGATGGTCCGGAAATGGGTCGCCGAAATGGCGGGAGGCATGCGCAAATTTGTTTTGCTGTACCCGAATGGAATTCGCATTCAGACCATCGAAGAGTACAAGGAATATTGCTACTACGTGGCTGGCACCGTCGGGTACATGCTCACGGATTTGTGGCACGAGCACTCGTCGAGCATCAACGTGCGCCGCTATGGCATTCTCCGCGAGCGATGCCGCGCGTTTGCCGAAGCGCTGCAAACGGTCAATATCCTTAAAGACGTCGCCCTCGATGTCGAGAAAGAAAACTCGATCTATGTGCCGGAAGAATTGCTCCGCGCCCACGGCAGCACGCAAAGTCGTATCCTCGCGCCCGAATTTCTTACGCGAAATCGCGAAGCACTGACCCAACTCATTCAGCTCGCGTGGCACGATCTCGAAGAAGCCCGTAACTATCTGCTGCTCATTCCGCGACGCGCCGTTTCCATTCGATTGTTTTGCATGCTGCCGCTGTTGCTCGCCTACGCGACACTGCGCGATCTCGTACAAAGTACCGCCATGTTACGACCGGGCGGTTCCGTAAAAATTTCGCGGCGCGAGGTGAAATCCCTGCTCATGACGGGATCACTGTTGGTGATGAGCAACTGGGCGGTGCGCCGACTCGTACGTCGCGTACGACGACGCGCTTTTGAATTGACGTTCGCGTAGTCGTTTCACGCCGCGGTTAACGTCCGCCCAACAAGGCGTTCGTAACTTGCGAAACCAGCGATGGTGCGGGTTGCATGCCGCCGTGTTCGAGATCGTCCAACATTTGCTCAACGCGCAGCTGTACTCGGGCGACCGTACGGCGATAGCCCGTGCGTAACGCGCGCCACAGCCCGTAACCAATGCCGGCTTGCGCAACAGCCAACACGCCGAGTCCACTCACCAAACCGGCGCCGTTCGGCGAGCCGTACGCGAGAAAAAGAACGGGCACGGATAGCGTGAGAAAGGCCGCCGTGTTGAGCCCCACGCCGATCGCCAACATCACGTTGCGCTGTGTGCGTCGCAGGCTACTCAACTCAACATCAAAACGCACTACCGATCGTGTGGCATCCACCGGTGTCACGGTGGCGATGACCTGATCGACACGAGACAGTTCCATGCGTCGCCCCGGCGAGCCAAGCGCACGCAGCACATTCCCCACCGGATCTCGGCGCGGCTCCCAACTCACGCGCTGAGTTAACCGACGCCGCATCGTGAGCCCTTCTACGCGCGGTAACCACGCCTCGATTCGCGCTTGCACGTCCGTCGCATTGCCCGGAACCACGCGCTGCCCACCTACCATGGCGCCACCAAGCGTGTCGAGAAGCAGACCACCTTCCGGAGCGTCTACTTCGATCCGTGCACGCTCTTCGGCAATTGCCTGTCGCACATGTTGGGGGTCGATACCCACTTCCCGTGCCACTTCCAGCAATCGCGCTTCCGAGATGTCTTCTGAAGACTCGCTTTCGGTGCCCTGTAATTCGGTCGCGCGCGCGAGCACGCGTTCAAGTGCCGCGCGCGCAATCGCCGGCTCAGTCCCACTCGGTGCACTTGGTGCACGTGGCGCGGCGGTCGGCACCAGATCATCACCAGCCATCAGCGAGTGCCAACGGCAACGTCAATCTGCTGACGTACACCATCGCGCGCTGCGACAGGAATGTCGAAGACGCGGATAAAGGTCGTAGTGCGCGCGGATGGGAGCACAGCGACGCCCGATTGTGTGAGATAGAATTCCATGTATGCCTCTACGAGTTCTGGCGCCACACGTTCCAACAACATGGCGCCGGCACGAACCTGCGCCGTCGCCATTGCGCGCGTAACGACAACGCTTCGCTGTATCGACGCAGCACTCGTCCCCAACAACACACGCGACACTAATCCCGCCGTGAGCTCGTGCGCCAGCACAAAAATCACGTCCCGCGCATCTTCCGCACGAGACGGGAACGGTACCGCTATCATGCGTTGTCGCTCGCGGCCAATGCCGGTGCGCCCCTCGCCGCCGATCGGAATGGACAGCAGCACGTCGCCGTTCGCCTGTCCCGTGCTAGTCAGAAATCGATCAAATCGCGCGCGATAGGTACGCTGCCATAATGAATCAACGGCCGTAATCGTCGCGTTGCGCATGCGCACAAGGCGCGTGTGCTCTGCGTTAAAAAATCGAACCTGCTCGTCTTGCACGCCGACAATGAAAACAGCCAACCACTCGCGATCCGCAGCCGTGGGGAAAATTCGCGCAAATTGTGCGAAATGCTCGACCGGTGCGCGGTCCGACACTTTTCGATCATCGCCGTCGGCGAGCACAAATCGTTCGGCTGCCGTTCGCAACGCAACCCACGAATCGAATTCAAATGCCAAAACCTGTGCTTGCAAGTAGTCCGGTGTGATCAACAGCCCCTTCGTCAACATCGCCCGCGTCGTATCCAATGTTGTTAGCACATTCGCTCGATTTTTTACTACAGTTAGCGAATCGCGGTAGCCGCGACGAAACAATGGTGGCGTTGCCGTATCGTCCAGCAACAGCGCAAATGCGTGCAGCCACAAGTCCACTGGCTCGACGGTTTTAATTGGCCATCGCGATAGCGGCACAATCGGCGGCTCGCTTCGTCGCGCCGGCGCCGGCGGGGCACTGGCGTCAGGCACACCAACGAGACCACGACATCCGGCAACGGAGAACAGCACACTGATCATCGCCGCGAGTAACGCGGCGCGCGGCGCGAAGACGGCCCGAGAACGGCAAAACAAGGTGCGAAGCATGCGTGGAAGATCGCCACGGGGTGACCGCGACGGGTAGAGCTTAACTCGCGGCTCGGGCTTCTCGCATTGAAACATTCGGCAAGTCGGGAAGAGCCGCGCTGCGGCCACACGTCACGCAGAAACGCCAGGCGGCATCAAGTTCAGTACTGCACGCCGGACACTGCCGCTTTGTTTGATCGACGCCGCAGTGCGGACAAAACGTGACACGCCGTCCGTCAGGTAAACGTCCACCGCAAAATCTGCAGCAGACATGAGCAAGCTTCTTTCCCGCGCTCTCGGACGACACTGCAACGAAGGAGGAAACCGCGCCGACAATATCAACGGTCGGTCGTGCAACAGACCGGTCGGGGATCGCCAATGAGGGCACGAGCTCGGTCATGCGCGCCGCGTCGAACGCACCGCTGACCCGCTCCGTACCGACGCGCTCCACCGCTGCTCCCAGCACGAGCGACGTGGTGGCCCATGAACGGACGAAAGCCATGGTCGGTGACGGCAACGCTAACGCACTGCGACACGCCGCTTGCAACTCGACCTCGGTGCGCACGTACTCGCGCTCTCCCGAAATCAATCGGAGTAAGGCCTTCTCCCACGCGTCCGCCCCGCTGTCCGCCATTTCTCGGCGTGAATCGCGAAACGGCAGCAGCCGTTCCTCCAAATCCGAGAGCGTAAATCCGTGCTCACGCAGATGCGGATAATTCTGGCGAATCGTCCGCACAAGTCGAAATGCCAGGCGATCGAGATCGTCCATCGAACGAGCCGCCGAACTCACCGCGTTTCGACCGCGCGCATCTGCGCATCGATGTCGCCGCTGACATGCGCGCGACTGTCACCGCCGATTTGCTCGACGATGCGTTCGGCCACGTTCTTGTCATGCATTTGCGCATCTTTCCAGCCGTAGCCGTATCCGATGGCCACGCCCAGCGCGAGGATGAACAGCAGTTTGTACATGAATGTCTCGGGTTGCCACGGGCGTTCGATACGCGCGCGGATCTACCCCTGACGACGCGTCATCTCTAGGTCCGGTAACGGTGGCGCAGGGATAAATCGCTCCCAGTCCGGGAACGGCGCGATCGCCGGCGCTCGCTTGCCGGCACGGACTGGAAGCGTCGCCATCCAGCTGTCAAACGAAGACGGAATCAGCCCGTCGGTCGCATCCTGCTGAGCCGCCGCCCGCGTGGCTAAGTAATTGGCATATTCGTTCTGCGGATGTCCCGCGTGCCCCTTCACCCACGCCCACATGCATTCGTGGGAAGCGATAACGTCCACCGCCTCCTGCCACAACTCAAGATTCTCAACGGCACCAACTTTTCGTTTCCATCCACGCGCCATCCATCCGCGCACCCAAGACGACATGCCGTCGACGATGTATCGCGAATCTGTGGTAAAATGCACTGACAGTTGATTGCCCTTTCGCGATAACGCAACCACGGTGTCGATGACGGAACGCAGCGCCATGCGGTTGTTTGTTGTATCGCGCTCCGACCCCCAAATGTCGAATCGTTGCACCGGATGGTCTTTTCGCTGAAACTCGACGAGCGCGCCAAAACCGCCCGGCGTAGCTCCGGCCTTTCCATTGCCGAGACACGATTCGTCAGCAAAGACAGAAACAAGGGGGTAGCGGGCGCTCATCGCACCACCTCAATACTATCCAGTTCGTCCACGAACAGTTCGAAAAAATGACCCGTCGACGGGTGTCGTGCGTGAATGACTTCGCGTCCGTTCGCCATGCGCAACCGTTCTGGGATAACTAAAAATTCCGAGCCACGTCGGCGTAACGCGAGCCGAATTCCTTTGGTGATCGCATTTTCCAGAGTGTCGTACTCCAAAACCGTCAGCATACGATTATTTCCCCCATGCCGCACAGACGTCTTCAAGCACGTCGGCCGCACGTACAATATCCGCGCACTCCACCCACTCTTCTGCCGAATGCGCTCGACCAATGTCTCCCGGACCAAAACAGAGCGCCGGGATCCCAGCTTCGTTGAATAAAGCGGCATCGGTCCAACAGGGTAGTCCTCCTACGATGCCGGGCAACGAGCGATGCTGCGCTGCGGCCACCACGGCGCGGGTCAGCGGGGCGTCCGCCGCCAAATCACTCGGCGGTTGCGCGCAAACAAGCGATAGTCTGGCGTCGAACGACTCACGCAACGTCGCCAACGTTGTGCACAGCAACTGCAGCTCGTTTAACGCGTCCTCGCCCGTCTCGCCGGGAATCGTCCGTCGCTCAATGCGCAGCGTGCACAACTCAGCGAAGGTCGACCATGCCGTCCCACCGCTGATCATTGCCGCGTGCAATGATGGTCGGCCCAGCAACGGGTGTGAGCGCGACATCAGTACCTGGTGCTCAAAATCGTCGAGTGACGCGAGTAGTAATCCCGCGTGTCGGATGGCATCGACGCCCACGTCGTAACGACTTCCGTGCGCTGCCTTGCCGTGCAACGTCGCCTCTATCCACGCAAATCCCTTGTGTGCAGGACAAATCGTAAGACGCGTTGGCTCGGTGACAATTGCCGCCGTGGCGCGCAGTCCGCCATCGAGCAGCGCGCGCGTACCGATTGATTCGAATTCTTCGTCACACACCGCGGTGACAATAATTTCGCTCGCCAACGCGCCGCGCGCCGCTGCGCGCGCCGCCGCGACACACATCGCGGCTATCCCACTTTTCATGTCGGTCGCGCCACGTCCGTACAAGTTGCCGTCGCGAACGAACGGTCGAAACGGATCGTGAATCATGTTGTCTGTGCCAACAACATCAAGGTGACCGTTGAGCACCAATGGCGACTGTCCCGGCGGGCCAATCCGTGCGACGACATTCGGTCGATTCGGACGCACGTCGTCCACCGATACCGCGAATCCCCAGCCGCTTAATACGCTCGCCAAAAAGCGCGCACAGTTCGCTTCACCGGGCGCGCCCGCCACCAAACTCGGATTACGCGAGTCGATGGCCACTAGCGCTTCCGTCAGCACGACAGGGTCAAGCGGAAAATTTGAGGACACGCTGGGAGCTTATCGTACGGACGTCACGCGCGGCAGTCTGACGCGCCGCGTACACGGTGATTCGCCTATGCGGTCACCATTACGCCGTCCCGCGCCACGTGCCACGGCAACAGTGTCGCCATCGGAGCAATCGCTCGCGCCACACGCCCGTCATCATCGTCCGTTGTAAAGACAATGACGCAACCACCACCGCTCGCGCCAAGCGCCTTCATTCCGATCGCGCCGGCAAGGTCTGCCGCTACGCCGATTGCGTCAATGCGGTCGGTCGTGATCGCGGGATGCAGCGCGCGTTGATGTGTCCAGTGCTCATGGACGAGCGTGGCCAGCATGTCGATGTCTTCGCTGCCGAGTGCTGACCGCATGTGCAGCGCAAGTGAACGCATCGCTTCAAGGGCGTGTAACACTCGAGGCACGCGGTCGCGGTACGCGTCGAGAACAGCCGTGATGGTGGTGCCTGAAATGCGAGACTCGCCAGTATACGCGAGCAAGCAACGTCGCTCCAACGAACCGGCGAATGCGTCGCTGATTGGAATAGCGTCGATGTCAACGCGCTCGGAAAACGTCAAACCAAGTGCCCCACCAAACGCAGCGGCGTAGTGGTCCTGTCGCCCACCAGCAATACCCATTTCTTCCACTTCAACCGATCGGCTCCATTCCGCGAGTGCGAGTGGAGCAAGATCACGACCTTCATGCCCTGCGAGCGCGGCCGCGAGGGCCACGCAGGCTGCCGAACTCCCTCCTAATCCCGCGCCAACCGGAAAGTCATTCTGCAATTCCACCTGCACATTGCTTACGCGAGCATGCCGCAGCGCCGCTGAAACCAACAATGGCGTGTGTGCAACATGGGTCCGCGTCGCAGTGTGCTGGTTGGCATCGGGCACCAGCGACACGGTCGCGTAGCGATCGATGGCGATGTTGCATACAAAACCGCCTCGTTCTTCGGGGAAGGGTGGGACATCTGTCCACCCTCCGCCAAAGTCGAGGCGGGTTGGTGCTCTCGCAACGATCACCGGGTTAACTATCGCTTCTTTGCGACCTTTTTGGCTGGTACTTTGGCCGTCGGTTTTGGCGCAGGCTTCGACGCCTTTGGCGCGGGTTTCGTCGGCGCTTTAGCGGAAGGTTTCGTTGGAGCCTTCACTGGAGCCTTAAGCACTGGCTTTGCCGCAACTTTTGTCGGCGCCTTTACCGGTGCCTTGGCGATGGGCTTTGTTGTCGGAGCGGCTTTCACAACTACCTCAGGCGCCGCCACCACTTTCACCGGCGCTTTCGGCACAACTTTTTCGGCCACCTTCGGCGCGGGCGCCTCAACTTTCGGCTCGGGCTTAGGCGTCGGTGTTTTCGAGGTAAGAACCAACGGCGGGCCAGCGTTCGCCGGCCGCTGAGGCTCTAGGCGCATGTGAGCACGTGCTTCGAGCGCTGCTTCAGCCGCAGCTGCCGGAGCCGCGACAGCCTTTGGCATCTGACCGAGCGGAATTGGCTTTGGCGGTGGCGCTTTTGGCTCCGGCTTCGGCAGCGAGCCGTGTTTTGCGATGTAAGCCGCCTCCGCCTGTCCAATAAGCACTTCTGCTTCTTCTTGGCCCATCTGACCGCGCCGGACCATGTAATGCACGAGATCGCGAGCGCTTTCGATCGCGAAGGCGCTAAATCCAGCCGCTGCGCCGATCACCTCACGCATGGCGCCGGCCATCTTACTGCCAGCTTCCAAGCTGATCTCGTGTGCACGCTGTGCCATCTCGGCAGCAGTGTCCCGCGCATCTGCTGCGCGGTGTCCGGGTCCGCGACGCGGCGCCGGGCTTGCAGCCGGCGCGTCGCCTTCGGTCATCGTATCTTCGTCAGCCTGCGGGGTGTCGGCCATGGGTCGAACGCACTCCTTCCGCCAAACATGGTGATAGCGGTGAACGCACAAGAACGAACGACGAAACGCGGATGCGCTCCTACATTCGTCCTGCGCACACCAGAACGCGGGTAACTATATGATTTTCAGTCATCTACGCAAGTCGTTATGACGTGAAAGGTGACTTCCCCTTACTATAAGGGGTTGCGTCGTACACCTTTGGTGAACGAATACGTATATGTCAAAAAAGGCATAAATAGCGGCATCATAGAGACAGTATCAGGCAACTACAACCACAGCAATATGCATTTGCCGTTAAAAGGTCTCAAAGTGCTTGATCTTTCCCGTGTGTTAGCGGGGCCGTTTTGCGGCATGACGCTCGGAGACCTCGGAGCTAACGTCATTAAGATCGAGCGGCCCCGCGGGGGCGACGACACCCGTTCGTGGGGTCCGCCGTTCGACGCACGCGGACAGTCAGCGTACTTCCTAAGCACAAATCGCAACAAATTGTCCATTGCACTCGATTTTCGTCTCGCTGACGACATGACGCTACTACACGCGCTCGTCGCAAACGCCGATGTGGTGATTGAGAACTATCTGCCAAATGTGCTGGCCCAATTTGGACTGCATGCTGGCGCTGAACTGGCGCAAAATTCCCAATTAGTCTGGTGTACGATTTCCGGTTTTGGGCCGGAAAGCGCGCGACCTGGATACGACTTTGTGTTGCAAGCGGAGTCCGGATGGATGTCGATCACCGGACCAGAACTTGGCCCGCCGATGCG
>JANYFO010000060.1 GCA_025362635.1 Gemmatimonadaceae bacterium
GTTTGGACGCAACTACTACACCCGCTACGACTACGAAGAGATTCCTGCTGCTGCGGCCAACGGCGTGATGACGCAACTGCGCGACCGACTTCCGTCACTGCTACATACAACGATGGCCAATCGCACCATCACGAACGCGGACGACTTTGCCTATCACGATTCCATTGATGGTACTACCAGCGCACACCAAGGATTGCGCGTGTTATTCAACGACGGATCGCGCATCATTTTTCGACTGTCCGGAACCGGGACGACGGGCGCCACGCTACGCCTCTACGTCGAATCGTACGAACCAGGGCCCACGCATCTCACGCGTAATGTTCAAGAGGCGCTGAAGCCACTCATCGACGCGGCACTTGGATTGTCAGAGTTAGTGGCGAGAACCGGCCGCACAGCGCCCACCGTCATTACGTAGTCGCGTGACGGACCGCGCGCTCAACTCGTCCTGCTCCTGCGGTGTTCCTCTCACTGCGCAGGACGACTTCCAAACGAAGCCGCCACCGCTGCCCTCGCATATTTATGAAGGTTGCCGAACCGATGCTCCTTGCGTGCGTCGTGGGGCTAGCGTGTTTTATTGGTGGACAAACACTCGGACTTCACCGCGGAGTGATTCGAAGCACATCCGCTGGTGCGATCGCGACGGCGCCAAGCTCGCGCGCCGTTGCGACGATCGAATCGTTTGGCACCACACGTCCCGAAGTGCGCAGCATGGCCGTTGCGCCCGACGCCAATCGACCGACACGGAGCCTCGGCGCACGCGACTTGCGACAACGCATTGCGCAGGGCGCAGCCGGGACATACATCGCCGAACTACTTGCCGAACGCGACTCCGCGATCACGCGATGGCCCGACCGCGTATCGCACCCACTCCGAATATGGATAGCGGAAACCGAACGTGTGCGCGAATGGAATGCCGATTTCGCACCAGCAGTGCGCGATGCCTTCCAGGCGTGGGTCGCGGTTGGCATCCCCATACGATTTGATTTTATCGCTGATTCAGCCAGCGCTGATGTACACGTGCGATTCGTCGAAACTTTTCCCAACGGCATCAGCGGCAAAACCATTTGGAGGCGTGACGTCAGCTGGTGGCTCGTGAGCGGTGAAATCGAATTGGCACTTTCGCATCCCAATGGCGGAACTGTCTCTGCACCGCAAATGCACGCGATCGCCATGCACGAAGTCGGACACTTGCTCGGCCTCGATCACTCAGGTGCCGCGGATGACATCATGGCCGCACACGTACATGTGCGCGAATTGTCGGACGCAGATCGCGCAACGGCGCGCTTGTTGTACTCGATGCCGGCGGGCAGCGCCAAGCAATAGGGTTGGGTACCGTTTTATTCCCAGTTCCCTAGCGTGACGGCTACGACCCGCGTCTTGGTCGTCTTATCCCGTCATCGTCACTGTCACGTTTACTTCGCGTGCGATGATCACGCCCTCACAGGCGATTTCACTGTCGGACAGTCGGAGTACATCACCGTCGCGAGACCGTGAAGGCTGTTTCCACAGCATGCGCATGGCGCGCGCATCACGTTCGATCATTCGGCGAACAATCGTGTGTCCGTTTCCATGGGCTCCCTCGTATTTGTCACGAGATTCGGCGTACGGGTTGCCTTATCTTAAAAGAATCGTGGATTAGGTAGTTGTGCGTACACTTCGAGTGTGGCACCGTTGTACTTGAGATCGTAGTGTCGTGCTGCCCACCTTGGCCGGTTAGCCGCTCCTGTTCCTCGTCGCCGCCTTTTTGCTCGCTGTTGCTGACTCCGGGTCCATCGGGCTTCCTGCCCGGGAGCCGTCTGCCGTCGGCATGTCGTCGACGCGACTCACCAACATTGATCGCGTTGTACAGCGCGGTCTCGACGCCGGTGGATACCCTGGCGCCGCAGTGGTCGTTGGACGGAAGGGCTTCGCCGTATGGTCGAAAGGATTTGGATCGCTGGACTGGTCGGGCAAGAGCACCGTCACCGCGAAAGAAAGTATTTACGATCTAGCGTCGTTGACGAAAGTGATTGGCACGACGACAGCGATCATGCTGCTGTTTGACCAAGGCAAGATTGATCTCGATGCGCCCGTGTCCCGATATCTGGCGACATTTTCCGGCGGCTTGAAAGATCAGGTCACGGTGCGTCATTTGCTCACGCATCGTGCCGGGCTGCCAGCGGGTCGCGAATTGTGGCGTATTGCGAGCACACCCGCCGAAGCGCGAGCCGCGGTCTTGTCGTCACCCATTCAGTGCACGCCAGGCAACTGTTACGAATATTCCGACCTCGGCGCCGATATTTTGGGCTTCGTTGCGGAGGCAGTCAGCGGCGAACCGCTTGACACGTTTCTTGAGCGAGAAGTCTTCGCGAAATTGGGCATGAGCGATACCCATTATCGTTTGAATATCGCCGACGTTCAGCGCACCGCGCCCACCGAGATCGCTCCGCCGCGTGGATACCCGCTGCGCGGTGAGGTACACGATGAAAATGCGTGGGCGCTTGGTGGCGTGGCTGGTCACGCGGGGCTTTTCAGCACCGCCGCTGATTTATCTGTGTTTGCGCAAATGTTGTTGGACGGTGGCAAGTATGGCGGCGTGCGCATTATTGCCGATTCTACCGTTGCGCTGTTCACGCGACGCGCGGCGGGACACCGGGCGTTGGGGTGGGATACGTGCGAAGGACATTTGGGTTGCGGTCAGTACATGTCGGAGCGTGCGTACGGTCATACCGGATTCACCGGTACGTCGCTCTGGCTCGACCCTGATCGCCAAATGTTCGTCATCCTTCTCACCAACCGCGTGTATGCGTCGCGTGCGCGTCGCCCGTCCAAAGTGATCGCCGACGTGCGGAGTGACCTTGCAGACGCAGCGGCGCTGGCGGTGATGGACGATCCGAATGGTGTGCTCGCCATGCCGGTAAGTTTCCGCGCCGACATCGCTGAAGATTGGAATCGTCCGCTCCGGGCCAGCCGCGCGAAAAGTGCGTCAGCAAGACGACGTGCAGCAGCGGCACGGCGCACCGGCAAACACGCGCTCATCAAATCCAAGCGCAGCCGATCTTCAGTAAGCGCGTCTAAGGGCAAGTCTGCCTCGTCGTCCAAGGCTAAGGCCACCGCCGCAACGAAGAAGAAAATCGGCGCAACGAAGAAGCACCCGACCAAGAAGGCAGCGCACAAGCTCGTCAAAAAGTCGACGAAGAAAGCGTAGTCGCTTCGCATCTTCGCTATGTTTCGGTATGGACGATTTACCTGCTACCGATGCGTCGCACACCGGCGAGTTTGCGCCAGACGCTGACCCTACTGATGTTGTAGCGCCGGTCGAGAACAACGGCGGCGCGATTACCGCTGATCAGGCGCGCCTCGTCTTGCGCCGCGTAAAAGATCCGGAGCTCAATCTCAACATTGTCGATCTTGGTCTGGTGTACGACGTCACAGTCGACGGATCAGTCGTTCGCATTGATATGAGCCTCACCTCACCCGGGTGTCCGTCCGGCCCCGAGATTATGGGCGAAGCCGAGCAGCAAGTGCGTACCATTCCGGGTGTCACTGACGTGGTGATGAATCTGATCTGGTCGCCGCCTTGGACGCCCGAACGCATCGAACCACGCGTGCGCGCCTACATGGGGTTTTAGCAGCAGTCAGACGGTGTGCTTAGTGCGCGGCCAGAACACTCACCCGATGCTCTGCACGAATGGTGCGGAGCAATCGTGTCACCACGGGAATGAGCAGGAGCGCGCCAATCCACAGGGCGGCGTCCGCGCCATTCATGATGATTGTATTGCCGTCGTTCAGCTTAATCGCAAAAAAGTCCGCGACGCCCGTGGGGCCAAACAACATGCTGCATAAATTGCCGACGGCGCCGCCGAGCACAAAGCCGAGCGCCATCGTCGCGCGTGGATCGACCGCTGCTAACTGCCGCACCACGGTGGTGATCAGCAGCATCGCCACCGTCGTAACAATCACGTTTAAGTGCCACGTGTACGGACCTATGACAACACTGCCGGCCGACCCGGTGTTGAAGGTGACAAACAATGCCAGTCGTTCAGAGATGGGCAATGCCACGCCAATGCCAAGAAACCGTACAACCAAAAACTTCGACAGCAAGTCAACAGCAGCCACAATCGCGGCGATACCGAAGTACTTGAGCAGCACACGCTGAGAGGCGAAGAAGTTGATGTTGGACGAGGCTTGAGCAGTCGGTCGCATGTCAGTCGGGCTTGGGGAGATGCGGGAGGGAGCCAGCGACGCTTGGATTGTCGCTCACAGCATACTTCAAAGCATCCCTCGTGCCGCGTCTGATTGGGACGAACCGTCAATTCTGACCATAGCGCTAAGTCATTGTCCTGTAATAGTTTCTATCACTTCCTTGCGCGGCGAGCTCAGCTAGGAAAACCGTCTGAGCGACCGAGAGTCGTTGCACGGTGTCCACAGGTGACGGATTTGCAGCGCGCCGTCGACAGTCTGCCCATGGCATCCGCTAGAGCTTGTACGGCGACTCGGTCGCTGGCGTGATCACTTTTGGTGATGTCAGCGTACCGCCGCTTGTGGCCAACGCCTTTACGAAGCCCTCACCCAAGACCTCGACTTGCCAGCGCCTAAGCTCTACGACCTCCAGCAGCTCGTCCGCATGCTTCGGATTGCGGCGTGCTGCCGCTTCCATGCGATCGCGCGAGCAAAGTACGCCGGGATCGAGGTCTAGTTGGACGGCCATGTGATCGCGAAACGTTTTGAGTCGCGCCACGCGATCGTCGAAATCTGGGTCGCGATCCCAACGCGCCGACTTGGGGAATCGTGGCAGATCCGCTTCCGCAATCGCATTCCCACGGGCGATTGCTTGCAACGCTTCGGCTGCCCGCACGTCCGACATTCCACGCGGAAACCCCTTCACACCGAACAGTCCATCGCGCGTTGTCGGCGCCAAGCGCACGAGCTCGAACAGCACTTCGTTGCCCGCGACGCGAAAGGTCGCGCGGTCCAGCTCAGCAGCAATGCCATCGCGCCAGCGCACCAGCTCACGCAGTCGCGCAAGTTCACGGCGTGTGAGATCGCGCGCACCTTTTAAGCGATAAAAGCTCGTGTCGGGCTCTTCAACATCCCACTGGGTTCCTTCGGCGCGCTGGAATTCTTCTTGCGCCCAATGCAACCGTCCCTTTTTCTCCAGTTCTGCGCGCAGTATGTCTCGTAGGCCGAGCAGGTGGCGCGTATCCTGCGCTGCGTAGTCGAGCATATCAGCGGGGAGTGGACGCATACTCCAATCAGCCCGCTGATGCTTTTTGTCGAGCTTCAAGCCAAAAAATTGCTCGAGCAACGCAGCAAGCCCGAACGCTTTGATGCCGAGCATCTGGGCAGCAACGCGCGTATCGAAGAGATGCGTAACGCGCCACCCGTAGTCTTTGTGCAGCAACCGAAGATCGTAGTCGGCATCGTGCAGAATTACTTCTACGGCTCGGTCCTCCAACATCGCACCGAGTTTGCTGGGCGTGCCGATAGGGAGCGGATCGATAATCGCCTCGTGACTGTCTGTCGACAGCTGCAGGAGGTAGATACGATCAACGAAGCGATGAAAGCTCGCACCCTCGGTATCGAGCGCGATGGCGCGCGTGTCCGAGATGTCTGCTAAAAATCGGTCGACGGCGTCGGCCGTGTCGAGATACAACGAAACGGGAGCATGCATGAGTGCACCAAAGTTACACCGGACACTCCGCACATGAAGCGCACCGGCAACGGATCCTGCCTCAACCCCTTGCTCGGCGCCCGTCACGGATGGAGAGTTCCGCGTCCATGACCGATAACACGCCGGATCTGATCCCTGCTTCCTCGCCGCCGCCGGCACCAATGCCCGCGGTTCGTGGCTGGCGCATGGGCGATGTTGCCCGAGCCGCCCTCGTGGCGCTTGCCGTTTGGTTTGGATTGCAACTGCTCTGGTCGGTCTCGTCGCTGGTCTTTTTGGTCTTCTTGGCCACGCTCTTTGGGCTCGCCGCGGCTCGTGGCACCGACTACTTGGAGCGGTTCAAGATCCGACGTGGCATTGGCGCGGCAATTATTGTGTTGGGCACGCTGGGTCTGATCGGTGGCGGACTCTCGTTGACCGCGCCGACGCTGATCGAGCAGGGGAAGGAGCTCCAGAACGAACTCCCGTCGGCAATCGCGCAGGCCCAGCACTGGATCGATTCGAAACGCGGCGGCCTGCTCGGCTCGATCATCAAAAGTGCAGCCGCTCCCGGTCCATCCGGCGTCGTCGCGCCAGTCCTTCCCGCCGCTGCTGCCCCCCCAAGTCCAACGGGCGTTGAGACCAAGCAAGGTGTCAAACCAATTGCTGCAGCGCCATCGGCGAGTGAAGCCATTAAACAGCGCCTCACTGAGGCCATGTCTGGCGCGAGCAAGTACGTGTTGTCGTTTGTGTCCAACACCATAGCCGTTTTTACGGCGTTTATCCTGATTGTTTTTCTCGCCATTTACATCGGCGCCGAACCAGATGTGTATCGCGGCTGGATGCTGTCGACTGTTCCCGCAAGCTCTCGTGCGCAAGTGCGCGTCGTGCTGGCGGAAATGTCGACTGTCTTGCGGAAATGGTTGGTCACGCAGCTGATCGCAATGCTGGCGATTGGCGGAGGAGTTACCATCGTGCTGCTGCTGCTCGGTGTGAAAGCACCGTATGCCCTGGGTTTCATTGCCGGCTTGCTGGAATTTATTCCGACCGTCGGGCCTATTTTAAGTGCGATTCCGGCGGTTGCGATGGGCTTCGTGGATTCACCAGAAAAAGCGTTGACGGTTCTCATCGCATACTGGGGCATTCAGTTTGTGGAGAACAATTTGCTGATTCCATTTTTGATGCGCGGCGAGATGGACTTACCACCGGCCATTACGATTATCGCGCAATCGGTGATGACGTTGGTGTTTGGCTTTATTGGGTTGATGGTGGCCGTGCCGCTCACGGCGGCGGTATTGGTGCCGCTGCGCATGATCGCGGAGCGCGAGAACGAACGTGAACGTGATTTGCGAAAGCTCAGCAAACTGCAGGAGCAGGATATGTTGACCGACGCCGTGAATCCATTGGTGGTGGTAGCGCAAGCGGATCACGGACCCAAGCGTTCACCGACACAGAAGGATGTGACCCCATGATCGTAAATGTTGGTGATGTGCAACTGGGCGTTGACGATGATGGCAGTGGACTGCCGGTGGTTTTTTTACACGGTTTCCCGCATGACCGGTCGCTCTGGGCGCAGCAACGTCGCGCACTTTCCTCGCATGTTCGCTGCATCACGCCCGACTTGCGCGGCTTTGGTGAGTCAACATTTGCAGGTCCGGTGTCGATGGACGTGTACGCCGATGATATCGCCGCACTGCTTGATGTGTTGGACATCGACAAGGCCGTTGTCTGCGGGTTGTCGATGGGCGGCTATGTGGCGATGGCGATGTGGCGCCGTCACGCGGCGCGTGTGCACGGTCTCGTGTTATGCGATACCAAGAGCAGCGCGGATACGGCGGAAGGTCGCGGGAAGCGCGA
>JANYFO010000072.1 GCA_025362635.1 Gemmatimonadaceae bacterium
GTCGGTGCGGCGCTTCGTGCAGATAGCTGGCAGCGGGATGTTGCGTGCCGCCTCCACAGACATCGTGCCGCATAAGTGCACACGATGCCCTGTCTGGAGAGGTCGATAACGCCGCCGAGCAATTTGTACGCCGACCGTGACTGCTGTCCCGTGGAGCAATTGCCTCCGTCGGTCGTCCGTGCCTCATGTCATGGTTGCGCCGCCGGAGCGCCTGCGGACGCTGCAGCCGGCGATGCATGCGAGGCCGAGCAACACGAACGCGAGCGAACTGGGCTCAGGCACGGTGGTGCTAACTGGAGCACTCGGGTCGGCGTAGTTGAAGCCAGATTGCGAGTTGAGGTTGAACGTGGTGACGGGGGCGTGCGCAGCATCAAAAAGCTCGACGCCGGTGATCTTCGCCGTGGTGAAAAAATTTGCGTCCGCCGTGCCATAAGCAAGCGCGAGCAGTCCTACCTTCAGTTGCCACGTCGTTCCCCATGTGATCGGCATGTCCAGACTGAAAAACGTACTTTTACCGCCTAAAACACCAGTACTGGTTGTCCAGCCAGCGGGAGGCGTACCATTCGATATTGTTCCAGAACCGCCGCGCCGGACCGTCGCGTTTAAAATCTCGTACGTCGGTCCTCCATTCTGCGAAATATCCAGTACGGCGTACGTTTCGCCAAAAAAATACGCGGCGGGTGCCCCGAGCGAAGAAAGCGTTCCGTCCACAGAGAACCGATACCGCACGAACCCGTTGGCTCCTGCTACCACGAACGGGCTGGCCGCCGTGATGGAGTCGGTGAACGTTGCAGCGCCTATGGACGAGAAAAGAGCCTGTGAAGCATACGTGCTTGTCGGGCTAATGTTCGCATGCGCGATTGCACCAAGAGACCCGTAGCTGGCGGTCGCGCCAGCCGTACCGTCAAACTTGGCGGGTAAGTTCGGGTTGATAGTGACCGGTGGTAAGCTGCTCGTGTTCACGAGCGGTCCATTCGTGGCCGTCACCGTGGAATAGCCGCCGCTATAGCCGCACGGTATGATGCCTCCTGTTGGGACGAACGGCGTGCTGAAACTGAAGAAAGCGAGGTCAGTTGGCTTCCCGTAGGTGGTGCATCCGTTATTAATATCGCCGTTCCCGGCACCACCAACGACACCGGCGAACGCACTGAGGGACCGTTGCGCGTGCACGGACCCGGCGGACGTACACAGCAGTAGCGCGAGTGTGAAGCGGCGCAGCGCTTGCGAGTGCATTGGTGGTCCCGATGGAGAGGTAAGGGAAATCGTACGTCGCTCTGCGTTTTGACTATCCATCAGGCAAACCCCAAACGACTATCTCCTTTAATCTTGATACCACGAGGGCCGCGGCGACAGTACAGCGCATTACGCGTCGTTCCCAGGCGTGGCGAATTCCAGAATGGTCTGCGGCAGCAGGACACAGCAACGCCGCCGCCGATGCCGCGATGCGTGCGCATACGTTCGCACCAGACGACGAAGCGAGGCTCGCTCGCCTGCTTCAATTTCTGTCGGCGGCTAAGCGACGCGGCGAGGCCATCGAAGCGTTCAAGACGTTTGCGCGCCGTTAGTTAACGGAGTATGGCGCAAGCCCAAGTGAAGCAACCCAAGCGCTATCGGCACGATCGCCCGAGGGTCAACGCCGCCACCCGCCCTATCATTCGTACCGGCATCGGCGCTGATCGCTCTCATGCCGCCGAAGCGCGAGGCCTTGATCGCGAAGGTCGATGATAATGGTGGCACTCCCGTCGACGTCGTGCGACCGCGTGAACGACATCGCCGAAGAGTCACCGTAATACTGGTGATTATTGGACCTATCGATGTTGCCCTCGCGGTCGTCATGCGCGCGAGGCGGGACGGTCCGACGCAAACGCCGATCGGCGCACCGAATCCGATCAGGCGTGTAGAGCGAGCGCCATGCAAACGGTCCACCGTCTTGCATGACGCTACCAACTGTGTGTGATCGACCCGCGCGAACCTTATCTGCCGCGAGTCAATGAAAGCGCAGCGCGTTTTCGCATTCCAAACAGCAACGCCGCAATCCCAAACCCAACTAGCGCAAACGATCCCGGTTCCGGCACCGTCGACGACGACAACGGATTCGCATTACGTCCTTCGTAAAACCGCACATCGCTGTTGGTAATCGCGACAATAAACAGTGTTTGCCCATTGTCCGGCGTACTGATGTTGCCGAGCGTGAGTGTCGTGCCAAGATTGATGTACGACCACGTGAGTCCGTTCCATCGCGCCAGCACGCCACCGTCACCCGAGACGATGACGTCGTTGTCACCGAGCACTTGCACACCACGCAGATTGCCGAGCGCGGGTGGGGGAAGTGTGGTCCACGCAACGCCGTTAAAATGCAAAACGGTGCCGTGCTGTCCAACGGCGTAGACCTGCGTTGGACTCCGCGCATCCATCGCGTCAATGGGCTCCGTTGTTCCGGTATTCATCAACGAAAATGTTGTGCCGTTAAAGCGTAGAATTTTGCCGCCGTAGCCGCCAATGAAGACATCGTTGGCGCTAAATCCGGTCATCGCGAGGAGGCGATCAGTGTTGAACGCGGTGCTTAATCCTGTGGTAAGACTGACATATCCAGCACCTGCATTGCGATAAATCACGCCGTCTCCTGATGTGAAGACGGTGCCATCTGGTGCGACATACGTTGAGAACAGCTCACTTGATGCTTGCAGGACAGTCGTCCAATTCAAGCCGTCGAATCGCAGCAAGTTGGACTGACCGGCCGAGTACACGCTGCCATCTGGCGCGCCGGACACGGTATAGCGATTGTTGCCGGCCGGCTGCGCCTGTGCGGAGAACGTCGTGCCATCCCACCGTTCGAGACAGCGATAACAACCGGCGAGATACACATCGGTGGTTGTCTTTGCGTAGATCGAAGTGAGCGCGGCGCGGGCATCGTACGGTTGTAGTGGTGCGCCTTGACTGACGAGTTGCCAATTCCAAAGCGTCGGTGCCTGCGCTTGCGCATTTGTCGTGGTCAGGCACACTGAGGCGAGTAGCACGATTCCGAAGAGACGTGTGGTCCCCCAATTTGTGCATTGCATGAACGACATGATGTAATCCTGATCGTTGGAGTGAGGTGCGGTGAGGTTCGCGATGACGCACCTCGATACGCTATCTGTCATCCGTCGATCTACCGTCAATCGGTCGCAACACGCCGAGTCTCGCTGATCACACGCACGCGGTGCGGCGCGTCTACATCGGGGTGTTGACACTCAATTGACGATCACCCTGATACCGAACATGCCCAATTGACGCGGACAGTATTTAATGCGTTTACCATGTACGACGCTTGCACTGTCTCGACACGCAAATCCACCGGTGTTCCACGTAGCCGGATACAAAATGTCCGTGGTGACAAGGCCGTCACGATTGGCTGCGCGAATGACGCTATCGGGAAGCGCGGCAAGATCATTCCCGTCACCCCACTCTGCGGCTCCGAGCGTCCAATTGGTGCGCGAGAGTCCAAAGCCGCCAGACGGTTCGGCGTCGGTCATGAACAAGATCCAATATTGTCCCGGCACGTGCGGTGCAACGAGATCGACGGGTACGTCCACGACATCTTGTCGCACCGGTGTTGCAACTGGGAAAATTTCGCGTCCCATTTCGGACGCACGTCCCCACGTCGGTGTTAAAGACAGCCACACCGACGCCGCAGCCCACGACGAGTTGTATTCGATTTGCACCACGCCCGATATCAGTGCATCACGCGACACCACGATCTGTGCATGTGGACCACGTACACGTTGTGAATTCAGCATGCCACTGTAGAGCCGTGTCGACGATCGTCCAGGGCCATTTGGTAAATGCGTATCCCGCACCTTCAGTTCAAAGTCGAGCGGGCGAAAGCCATCCGCCTCAAAGCGCAGCGTGAGCAGCGAGTCGGTCGTCGCAAAACGCAATGCACCAAAACTCGCAACACCGCTGTCAGCGACGACGGAGTCACCGGACAAAATCGTTGTGGTCGCTCGGAGCGAACGCACGTGTATCATCGACGACCCCGATGGCGATGCCAACGCCCGTTCGCTCGATCCAACGCGCACAATCGCAGACGGAAGTAGTCCAAGCGCGTCGGATCGAAAGCCGCGCGCGGATACCGCGATCGAGGGCGATTGCGCAAACGCTAACGCGGGCTGGCGACGCGCGTACCACGTGGAGACGCTGGTCGCGAGCACGACGAGCGATGCGGCAATCAAAACCGATCGCGTACGCAAACGTGCGCTCCGATTCCAAAACGGCACTGCGCGGAGTACACGACGCAACCGTACCTCGGACAGACGCTCGCCAACACAGTCGGTGAGTACGTCGCGTGCATGTCGCGCATCGCCGCTTCGTCGTCCCGTCGCAACAATTTTCGCGAACACAATGCCGGCCGCATCATCGTCCATCGCCTGCACGAAATGACGGACGGCCGCCGCATGAGAGAGTGAAACGCCAGACACCATGAGCGCGGTGGCCAACGCACCGTGCCGCGCTTGACGATCTTCAGGTGCTGTGAGCGCCAGCGTGCGCTCACAGACAACATCGTGCCACAGCGACCACCCATCGCGCGTGCGAACAAGCAGTCCTTTCACTTCGAGCGACTGCAATGCGACCGAAATGGCCAATGCACTTTCCGTGGGCAACGCGTCGCGAATTACACCGTCCGTGAGTGGAGTACCGGCCACAGACAGCGTGAGCAACGCGCGCGACTCAATTGCCGTACAGGCGAGCAATCGTTGATCAAGCGGCGACGCGACAGCGATGTCTCGCGTGGCTTGCTGCCAGTTTGGCGAGTCCCAGGTTCCCTCGTGATCGACGAGATTGCCGGTGTCACAAGCAAGCGCCAATCGCTCCACGACACTTAATGGTATTCCGTCACAGACGCTTGCGAGCCGACGCACAAAAAGCTGCGCATCCGCGTGCTCGGGCCAACTACCAGAGCTTCGAATGGCGTCAATCACCGCATCACCGTCCAGTGCGAGCAGCGACACCGCCGTGAGTGCGCGATGTTCGACGATCACCGCACTCGTCGCTCGCGTCGTCACCACGACCATCAGCGGCAATTCCGTCGCGCGTCCGAGCACAACCGCGAGCAGTTGTCGTGACGATGCATCCGCCCAATGCAAATCGTCGAGTAGTAACGCCAACGGTTCCTGTTCCGCGATCGCGCTCACCAGATCCAACAGCGCAAGCGCGCGTCGTCGCACCGCTTCACCGCCATCGGTCGCGGACGGCGTCGTTGCAAATACGCTGCCAAGTCCAGGATCGAGCGCGACAATTTCGCGCGCGCTATCAACATTAATGCCAGCGGCTCCCGGTTGCGTCGACAGCGCTCGAGCAATGCCTGCGGCAAATCCAAACGGCACCTCAAGCTCGCCGGGATTGGCGCGTACGCTCACCGAACGAGATCGTCGGCCGCTGCATCGCGCGGCAATAGCGGCGAGCAGTCGACTCTTTCCGATGCCGGCGATACCCGTCATCGCGACCACCTGCGTCGCGCCTGCACGAGCGCGACTCCATGCCTCCAGAACGATCCCAAATTCGGCTTCGCGCCCAACCAGATCAAGCGCAATAGCGCGAACGACTTCCGTTGGCTCAACGGCAGACGTTGCGCGCGCGCGGGCAATTGCCGACGCCACATCTACCGGCGTGTGACCGATGATTTCAATGGCCAATTGCTCAAGGCGATCCGCGATGCGACGTGCCGCCGAACGGTCGCCAGCCTCCACCAACAAATCGGTGGCGATGCGATGCGCGTCGAGCGAGTCTGGCGCAAGCACCACTAATCGTTCGGCAACTTCACACACGCGTCCAGGTCGATCGCGCTTGACGAGATCGCGCGCATATGGCTGCACAACCCGAAGGAGCGAGTCTTCTAACCGCCGTCGCTCGGCGAGCGCCCAATCTTCAAATTCATCGCCACCCGGCAAGGTCAGACCGAGCAGAAATGGGCCCGTATACAACACAAGTGCTGCCTCCGCGTCATCGCGATGTACCGCGCGAAGGAACCGCTCTCGATCCGACTCGAGGGACAGCGTAATGCCTTCGACGGCGTCATCGCGCGTCACCAGCACATCGCCAAGAACGCGACGAAGACGCCAAAGCGCCTGACGCACATTGTGCCGAGCCTTGTCGGGGTCGGAGTCGGCCCAGAGCAATGCGGCGAGCATATCGCGTGCGTGCGCCCGGTCGCGGGCGCTCGAACAGTACACGAGCAGCGCAAGCGGCTTGCCGGGGCCTAACACGCGCGGAAGTATCGCGCCACTCGGAGCAATCTCACACAACTCGGCAGCACCGAGCGTGCGGAGGAAAAACGTTGACGGCGCGGAGTCAGTGCTTGGCGCGGGGCCTGTCGTTGGCATGAGGCTCATCACGCGAATACATAACGCCCGCGCGTCAATGAGGCGTCAATGAGGTCGCCTGGGTGACGCGGCGACCTATTTGGCCAATCGTTCGATACTCGCCAGCCGCGTCTGCGCCAAATCATAGTTTTTGTTCAACTCCAACACGTTCCGGTACAACGTCGCAGCGTACTTCGTATTCCCGCGATCCATCTCCTCCTCTGCACGACTGACCAATTGCGAAATACGTTCCTGATTGGGCCCGCGGGTTGCTGGTACTATCGCGCCTTTCACAATGGGAATCTCCGGTAACTTCATCCCCTTATTTATTTTTGCACCCAGCTCGCCGACAATGTCGAGCAACCGATCGGACTTGCCGCGAATGGTCTCGACATAGTCCCATTGCCCAGTCTCCGTATTCACAGCGCGCACGTCAATACGCAGTCCTTTGCTCGCGTCGATGATGAATGTTCCATCAATGAAGTGCCGAGCGCCGAGCAGTTTGCCGAGTCGCACGGCGGTGGCCGGATCTACCCGATCTGAATTTTGCAAGTTCTGCTCGGCCAAGAGTTCCTGGAGTTTGTCGCGCTCCACCACACGAATACCTGGATTTCGTGCCAGTTCGTAGCCAAGCATCATCGCCAACCCTTTGCGCAAGGGTTCGAATTTGGCGTTGTCAACGAGCGACCCGTTGTCGAAGTAGAATACGGCAACGGTAGGGCGCGTATCCATGATGCGCGCCTGTGCACTCGCCGTCTGTAGCGCAACGGCCAGCGACAGCCCGACGACGGTGAGGATTCGGTTCACGCGGGTTAGCGGCACTGCATGGGCAGATGTGGTGCGGGACACCAGGACCTCGGAAAAGAGGGGTAACATGCGTCTGCATGCTCATTGACGTTGGTGCATCGCCAATTCAGCGTCAAGATGACCTGTCATGCTCGCGCTGCGTCTGCCGTTTGATTTCGTTCACCGTGACCCCTGCCGATGTCCAAAA
>JANYFO010000079.1 GCA_025362635.1 Gemmatimonadaceae bacterium
CCCATCCGCCGAGCCGAACTGTGCGCCCGACATCGCCGCGACGCAGCAAGCCACATGCGTCGGTGCGAAGCGACGTTGCAAGTTCGTTATTGTGGGACGGAGACTCGATCACGAACGGAACTCCTGGCGACGTGCGCCACGGGATGGAAGGTGCACAGGGACAAAGTGGCGGCACAAATCGTCAGCGTGCGACGCAGCGCGCCACGCTGACGAATTGCTCTGGAAAGGCTGTCATCCATAATTGGGCAACAACGACTTGCCGTTTGTGGCACCAAACGCAATCGGGTGATCGAGCCATCGCGCGCAATGGAACGGCAACGCGAGCGGGAGTCAGCGAGGCGATAAAGGGCCACGTTGTGCGAGATAGCTTCAAGTGCTCAAGTTAAGTTGCCCGCGTCTCTCATGGTAGCGACTTTACGGCCTTGCTTGACCTTCATCGGCGAACGCCGCTACACTCCTCGCAATGCGTCACATGTTTTTCCGCGCCTTTTCCGCACTGTGCTTGGCCCAAACACTTTCGGCCCAGGCCGTTCCTGCGCGTGATCTTTTGCAATTTCCACTGGGCGCCGTGCTCGAACCGGCGGCGTTCGCCGCAGAGCCCGGTGCGGGGTTGTGGAATCCAGCGGCCGGCATGTTGGCGCCTGGTGATCGCTGGCGCTTTGGCGTGGCCGCACTGACACCAACCGCCGACCAAGGTGTTGACGGACGCCTCATTTCTGCTGCATGGAGACGTCGCAATGGCGTAACGGTCAACGGATCAATTGCGCGATTTGCCATTGGCAACATTATTCGCACCGAATCAGATCCAACGGCCGTGGGAGATGTGACGTACAACAGCCTCCTCATCTCGATTGGCGCCTCACGCGACGTCATTCCGAATGTGACGGTTGGTGTGTCCGCACGCTGGCGTGAGGGACGAGCTGATCGCGAAGTGCGCGATGCAGTCGCCGCCGACTTGGGCTTCGTCATTCACGATTTGCCATGGCGAAACGCACGCGTCGCGGTGTCGAGCTTTTTGTGGCGACCGGGACGTGAAATCGATGATCGGCCAGCGGTTTTGGCCGCAGTTGATGCGCGCGTGGCTGGCACAGTTGGTCGCGAATTTCGTGCAGGCTACAGCCACAATGGTGTAACCCGTGGCGCACAAGAAGATGGACCATTTGCGTCATTGCGACTTGATCTGCTTGAAGCGCGTGCGGCATTTCTTCGCACCACGTCCGCCGGGCACGCGGTATCGCGCATTCGATCGGGTCTCGCCTTGCACTTCACGCGCTACGTGGTGGGGCTCGCTCGGGAAGAAGGCGCGTCTGGCCTTGGCCCGTTGTATCAATTCACGCTTAGCACCACCATTCGGTGATGATCGCCACCTCAGACGTTACCGCAGAACCGCCGCGTGCGGTGGTTACTGAAAACTTGTTGGACCTTGATCCAGATGCCGCGCTCGCACGCTTGCGCGCGTGGCTCGCCGAGCACGATGAACCGTCTTATCGCGCCGCACAGGTGTTTCGGCGTTTGTGGGAGTTTCCCGTGGACTCCTTCGACGCGATCACCGAACTTCCCAAGACTCTGCGCGAGCAGTTGTCGATCAGCTTTACGTTGCCGCGGCTTGAGTTAGCGACGCGTCAAACCTCGACGGACGGTACGCAGAAATTTTTGTTTCGACTTGCTGATGGGCAGTTGATCGAAACCGTATCGATTCCGGATGGGGATCGACTCACGGTGTGTATCTCCTCGCAGGCTGGTTGCGCCCTGCAGTGTGCATTTTGTGCCACGGGCGCGATGGGCTTTCAACGCAATCTTACTCCGTCGGAAATTGCCGGACAGGTACGCGAACTGCGCCTGCTCGCGCCATCGTTACTCGCGACAAATATCGTGTTTATGGGTATGGGTGAGCCGTTGATGAATTGGTCGGCGGTGAGTGTTGCACTCACGTTGCTGAACGACGCGCGCGCGCTCGGCATCGGGGCGCGACACATCACGATTTCCACCGTGGGAATTTTGCCGGGTATCGTGGCCCTCGCAGCGCGACCGGAGCAGTTTCGATTGGCCATCTCTGTGCATGCGCCCAGCGAGGCGTTGCGCCACACCCTGATGCCGGTGAACACTAAGTATTCATTGACCGCTGTCATTGATGCCGCGCGCGTGTTTGATCGTCGCGTCACGTTTGAGTACGTGTTACTGGGTGGCGTGAATGACCAGGCGGAACACGCAGCGCAACTTGCTGCGCTTGCTCGCGAGTGTCGCGCGTTCGTCAATCTCATTCCGCTCCATCCTGGCGGGTCAATGGGATTTTCACCGTCCTCGCCCGCCGTGATCGCGTCGTTCGCTCGCGCGCTTCGTGCGCGTAATGTCGAAACTGCGGTGCGTCGTAGTCGCGGACTTGATATTGCGGCAGCGTGCGGGCAGCTACGGACGGAACGGTTGGGTCGACGACTTCCAGTCGTCAGCGATGAAGACGGTCAAGTCCACGAGGCGTGAGCTATCTGGATGAGATTCGATCGTACCGGTGCCTAGCGCACGTCGAATGCGATTCGCCCAATCGACGCGATCTGTGTGGGTGACGATTAGCGTCGACGCCCGATGTAACGCCGCGTCACCTTCGAAGTCCACAACATCAAATCCGTAGTCGCGTAGCGCAAAGGTTGCTCGTTTCGCGAGACCCTGCGTAACCGTTGTGTTGACAACGCGCACGCGAATACGAACGCCACGGGGAGCGCGCGCGAACGTGTCGGTGACGTTGGCAGCCACGCGCACCCGTGCGTCGACCTGTATTGGCGTGCGCAGTACAAACCAGCCGGCAACGGAGACGCCGATCACCATCCCCACGGCGGCCAAAATCAGCCAGCCGCGGCCGCGCGGCCGCGTTCGCGCGTGTGACGGAGGCAACGATGGCATATTCGAGGTCATCGGACGTCGTTCCACAGGGCTATGGTTTCCGGTGCAAGTCCTTTGCCTTCGCGCAATGCCCATTCAATTCGCACCCGCACCACTTGGCGAAAAACTTCATTGAACGCTTCAGGGACGCGCTCTGCAAGAAAACGTCGATCCGTTTGCATAAATCCTCGACCTGGCTCTAAGAAATCCGCCATGTAAAGTGCGCGTCCCGTGCGCGTCCATTCTACACTGCCGATGGTATGCCAACGAATGGCCTCGATCACATCACTCCGCACTTCGCCCTCGTCGTACAAGCGCAGCGCGGCCGCAGGACCGTGCAGCATGCCAACGGGTCGTTGCACATCGCCAGTCATCTCACGTAGCCGTGGTTCATCAGCATCGCGTAGCGCGTCGTGCCAGTTTCCCGCATCGATCCATGCGGTTGTTTCGACGTCGCTCAGCTTCATGATTGCCGCCCAGCGCGCCAGCAAGCTGACGACGCGCTGCACATGCTCACGACGTTTCGGCGACATCACCGACCACGTTGGCGATACGGAGCCCACTGCCTTGCTCACGTGCGCACGCTCACAGCAGCGTCGTCATGCCGCGTCGATCGCGGCGCGAAGACTCACGGCTAGCGCGATGGCGTCTTTGACCGAGCGTTCCGCGGCACGAACGAGTGCGCTGCCAACGATCACACCGTCACCGAGCACTGCCGCCGCGCGTGCTTGTTCTGGTGTCGAAATGCCAAAACCAATGCAGATGGGAAGCGCGGTTGACGCACGCAATCGCGCGACCGTCGCAGGCAATTCATCCGACAACGACTCCTGCTCTCCTGTCACTCCCATCCGGCTAATGAGATAAACAAATCCGCCACCATGCGCACTGATGTCCGCCATACGCGCGGCGGGCGTCGTCGGCGCGACGAGTCGCACAAAGTCGAGGCCACTGGCACCGAACCACGCTTCGCGCACTGGATCTGCACCAACCGGAAGATCTGTGACGAGCACCCCGCTCACTCCAGCAGCGCGCGCGCGCGCGAGCACGTCCGGACCGGCAGCAATAATTGGATTCAAATAGCTAAACAGCACGACGGGAACGGTCACTGCTGCCTCGGCAATGAGTGCCAGTGTGCCCTCGAGAGTCATTCCTTGTTCGATCGCCAGTTGCGAGCTACGCTGAATGACAGGTCCGTCCGCCAGTGGATCGGAAAATGGAACGCCGACTTCGATGACGTCCGCGCCTGCCTGCTCGAGTCCGCGTAACAGCTGTATACTTTTTGCGACGTCCGGATGTCCTGCCGTGACGTAGCACACGAGCGCACGGCGTCCCTCTGCACGTAGAGAGGCGAATCGCGCGCTCAGAGCGATTCGGTGGACACTGCGTTAGGCGAAGTAATCGCCGATGCTGATACCATATCGTTCCGGATCCTCAGTGCGAATGATGCTGCGTAAAAAATGTCCGTGGTCGTCGCGTCTTGTCAGGTCGTACAATGTCGTCTCGACGATGCGATTGCCTTGCGCGTCAGAGAGCAGTCGAACGATGGGACGCGAAAGTGCGGTGGGCTCTGGGCTCGCTTGTTGTACCAATGCCAATTCAAAACTGTCGAGAACTACGACCGTTCCGACCGGATAGATACCGGTCAAATTGATGAATGCTTTGACGATGACAGGATCGAGTCCGAGTCGTGCGTTGTCGCGCATACCGCGCAACACATCCGCTGGTGACCACGGCGAGGCTTGGTACACACGTGTCGTGGTTGCGGCATCGAAGCCGTCGGCGACGGCAATGATGCGACTGAACAATGACATTCGGCGCGTGCGCACTGGACGGGGATAGCCTGACAAATCCGTACGTATATGATGTTCGAACGCCGCGATCATCGGGCGCCACGCACGCCCGGTGCCTGCGGGTAGTGACAAGAGTGCCAAGACGCCCTGCCATGTATGTGTCTGCAGGAGCGCGCGCTCCGCCTCGTCAAGTACACCGCGCTTGTTCAATACTTCGAGCGGCACGCGCGATTTCCCAATATCGTGCAAAAGCGCCGCGAGTCCGAGATCCAAGAGCTGCAATTTGGACAGTCCAATGCGTCGACCGAGCGCGGTTGACAAAATGCACACGTTCACGCTGTGCACGAATGTGTACTCGTCAAACTCGCGCAACGTTGTCAGCCCGAGCATGGACGCGGTGTCAGTGAGAATCGCATCCACAATGCCCTGCACGGCGCGTTTGACTCGCTTCAGGCTTGGACTCTTCCCGAGTCGAGCGGATGTCATGACATCACGAGTAACATCGAGGGAGCGCACATAAGTTTGACGCGCTCGTTCCTTTTGGTCCAGCTCCGCGTCATCACCGCTTTGCTCGTCGCTTGGTGGTGATAATTCGAAGCCGACAATTGACGCCTGCTCAAAGCGCGCCGCCAAAAGTCCCATTCTTTCTTCTTCGGGCACTGTGATTGGTGGCGCCTGCAGGAACGATAAGACCACCACCCACGAGCGCGCCGCTGGAGCACCGACGATATTTAACCCACCGATACCCGCTTCGCGAAAGAGGCCGAGCACATGGGCAACCGCTGCATAGTTGTCCAATGTTAAGCGAAGTCGCGTTTCATTAATGAACAAATAATCGCCAATGCGGCGCACTCCGCACGTGCCGTCGGCCGTGCTCACACGCGCGACGGCTGTTACAAGTTCACTCGTTGCCTTCTGCACCGCATTATTTTCAGCCGGATACATCCGCACGGCGCGAACAGCACCGTGTAACGCGACGATCAATGCTCGCAATGTGCGTTGAACGTTGTGTTCGGTCGTACCGTGTTCGAGCGCGACATGTTCGATGACCGCATATTCGATCGCTGCAGGTTCGATCGCTGCATGTTCTCTCGACGCCGATATCTCGTTCACGTGCCGCCTCGCAGCGCGCGGGCAACGGCACTGCGCACGACCACATCTTTTGTTTCGGCGGCGCGCTGCAGCGCACTTAATGCCGCCATCGAGCCAATTAATCCGAGCGCGCGCGCGGCACACGCGCGAAGTTCAGCAGGTTCGCGGGCACCGAAAAGTCCGCGGGCATTTAAAAGCGTGTCGAGTTCGGCGACGCCGGCGTCGCCACACAACGTGCCGTACGCTTCAAACAACGCCATCTTTTCCCCAAGATCGGCGTCA
>JANYFO010000083.1 GCA_025362635.1 Gemmatimonadaceae bacterium
ATTATGAATGAGCTCGAGTCCGAGTACGACGGCGTGGTTCGCGAGATCGGTGTGACCGATTCGCATCCCGTTGAGTACGGACAAGTGCTCTATCGCCTCGATCCGACCGGCTGAGACACGATGACATGACGATGGCCGCTGGCGCCGTCACGGGCGCCTCGCCCGCCACGGGCCTTGATCTTAAGGCCGCACTCCAGCGGATGGTGCGCGAGGGCGCGTCCGATCTGCATCTGAAAGTGGGGCGACCGCCCACACTGCGGTTGCACGGAGACCTCGTGCCGCTCGCCATGCCGTCCATGCGTCCTGAAGAATTGCGGACGCTCGCCGAGCAGTTGCTGCCGCCGGCACAATTGCGCGAGTTCGTTGAAATGCGCGAGGCCGACTTTGCCATAAACGTCCCCGGAATCGGTCGCTTCCGGGTCAACGTTTACCAGCAAAAAGGCACGGTGGCATTCGCGATGCGCGCCATCGCGCACGCGGCTGCCAGCATTCGCGATCTGAATTTGCCGCCAGTCCTTGAGCAAATTGCACAGCGACCGCGAGGGCTTGTACTCGTCACCGGTGTCACCGGCTCAGGTAAAAGCACGGCGTTGGCCGCGATGGTGCACCACATCAACGAGCGCCGTTCCGCCAATATTATCACAATCGAAGATCCGATCGAATTTGTCCATCGCGATGTGAAAAGCCACATCAATCAACGCGAAGTCGGCACCGACACTGCTACGTTCGCGCAGGCATTACGCCGCGTACTGCGCCAAGATCCCGACGTGATTATGATCGGCGAAATTCGCGACCTCGAAACACTGGACGTCGCGCTGAAAGCCGCAGGAACGGGGCATCTCGTGTTCTCAACGTTGCACACGACAAACGCCACGCTCACGATCAATCGCATGCTGTCGTTCTATCCGCCCCATCAACAAAATGAAGTGCGGTTTGCACTGGCAAATGCGTTGTCGGCCGTTGTGTCGCTGCGCCTTGTGCCGCGCGCGGATGAGCTAGGACGAGTGCCGGCCTGCGAAGTGCTCGTAAACACGGAAGCGGTGGCAGATCAAATTCGTGATGTCTCGGCGGCCCTTAATATTCCTGACTTGATCAAAGAGGGCAGTGTGGCGTACGGAATGCAGAGTTTTGATCAATCTTTAATGAATTGGTTCACTCGGGGCGTGATTTCGTACGACAATGCCCTGTTCTACGCCACGAATCCCGCAGAATTCGCCTTGCGCGTGCAAGGCGTGGACAGTGCGAGCGATCAGAGCTGGGACGGCTTTAAACAGGGAAGCGCTCGAAGCTAGCCGCGGCGCGTTTCAGAGTCGCGCGCACCTAGCGTCAACGAGGGGACCACGCCACCATTCGACGTGGCTCGACACGGGACTATGCGCGAAGCGTGTGTCTCGGCGTCCGACGGTGTCTGCCGTTGGAACGCGATGCCGGCCCCCTGCCCATCGACATGTTCAAAAAGGTCCTGATCGCAAATCGCGGTGAAATTGCTCTCCGCGTCATCCGTGCGTGCCGAGAACTCGACATCCTCACGGTCGCAGTGTACTCCGAGGCTGATCGCGAATCGTTACACGTGCGCTTCGCCGACGATGATGTCTGTATCGGTCCGCCAGCGGGTCGTGACTCATATCTAAAAATTCCGCGGCTCATCGCGGCCGCAGAAATTACGGGCGCGGATGCAATTCATCCGGGGTACGGATTTCTTGCCGAAAACGCAGAGTTTGCGGAAACCTGTCGTGCGTCCGGAATTGCGTTCATTGGGCCCACGCCCGAACAGATTCGCATTATGGGTGACAAGGCGTCAGCGCGCCGCGCGATGAGTGATGTTGGCGTACCCATTGTGCCTGGAACACCGGGTCCCGTGGAAGACGTGGACGAAGCGTTGGAGTATGCCCGCGGTATCGGATTTCCGGTGATTATTAAGGCGGCGGCGGGCGGCGGTGGGAAAGGCATGCGTGTTGCTCGCGATCCCGACGATTTTGCGCGCTCGTTCCAACTCGCGCGCTCCGAAGCACTGTCGGCGTTCGGCAACGGCGATGTGTACGTCGAGAAGTATCTCGAGCGTCCGCGGCACGTCGAGTTCCAGATCATGGGCGACCGCCATGGCAATGTGATTCACCTTGGTGAACGCGACTGTTCGGTGCAACGTCGCCATCAGAAGCTGATCGAAGAGGCGCCGTGTCCCGTCATGACGCCGGAGTTGCGCGAGCGCATGGGTGAAGCCGCCGTGCGGGGCGCGCAGTCCATCAACTACGTCGGCGCCGGCACCGTTGAAATGCTGCTCGATGAAGATGGTTCGTTCTACTTCATGGAGATGAACACGCGCATCCAG
>JANYFO010000104.1 GCA_025362635.1 Gemmatimonadaceae bacterium
CGCAGCGGCGTTGCCGGGTTGAAAATACATGTGGATCGGCACGACACTCTTTCCAGGAATCGTGGCGCGTGTGGCCTGCCACACAAATTTCTTTGCCGTTGCCCATGCGAAATCATTGACCGTATCGGCATGAAAGCGCCAGATCAGTCGTCCATTCGCGTTGCCCGGTGC
This sequence comes from Gemmatimonadaceae bacterium, assembly GCA_025362635.1. GTDB lineage: Bacteria > Gemmatimonadota > Gemmatimonadetes > Gemmatimonadales > Gemmatimonadaceae > Gemmatimonas. The sequence continues at coordinate 172 of JANYFO010000104.1, forward strand.
GGTGGCCTGCCCTGCACCAATTTCGTCGGCCGCAACAATGGTTGTGATTGCATCCGTGGTGAGCGCCTGCACAAGCCGCGTTCGCGCGTTTGCCGTGAGCACTTGCTCAGGATTTTGTAACACGCCCGTACCGCTGACAATCCACCCTGCCGGCACTTCGATACGCACATCGAATGTACCAAAATTGTTATAGAACTCCGAAGGACCGAGATACAACTCGGGATCCCACCCGCGCAAATCGTCGTAGACGGCCACCCGTGGAAACCACTGCGTTGGTTGATACAACGTGTCCGCCCACCGTTGCGTCATCCGATGACCAACACCCGGCCCGCCAGGCAGTTTGTGATTCCATTCGATCTCAATGACCGCCGTGCCTTTTGCCGGTACCGGCGTGGGCAGCAGAATGCGCGCATTGGTCGACGTGCCCGACACCAGCATTGGCGCACTCGGCGCACGTGGCGGTCCGCCGCGACCACCTTGTGGCGGCGCATTGAGAATTGCGGTGCGACCGTCAACCACGAGCTTCGTGATCACGATGCCCTCGGTATTCTCCGCCGGAGTCCATGTCGCCGCACGGGGGTTTGTCCCAATAAAATGATTGGGGTCGAGACGCAGGCCGATAGACGTTAGCGAGTCGGTGCTGTTGTTATGTAACGTGATCATCGCCTTGCCACTCAATCGCGAGGTGCTCGGGTCAAGCACAACATCGATGGAGTAATCGGTACGCAGCTGCCAATAGTTGCGCCCTGGGCGACCCGTAGAGTCGCGCGAACCAGAGGCGTACGCACGCCGAATGGCATTCGTAATTGGTATATCACGCCGCACCGCGCGCGGAGGAACCGCGGACTGTGCGCGCACGAGGTTGGGCAGCAGCGCGGCGGCGCACAGGACAACAAGTCGACGAATCATGAATTGAGCGAAGGCGAAGTAAAGAGGCGCGGAGAGGTCGCAAGCGACTCACCGTACACAAAGAAATACCAGCTGCGCGAGCGATTCGTGAGTGCCGACGGTCGACAGGGGCGCGAACTGTTTCCACGGTGGACATTGCCTCGTCCTCATGATACCTGCGGGTCACGCCCGCCCGCCGCCAAGCGCGATCACCGACGCTGTTGCCGCAACACGCGGCCGCGGCCCGCATCATTGTGACAACAGAGGGCCATGTTGGAACGGAATTTCACCGCATATGGGATTGCGCTTGCGGAGTTGGTGCTGCATCTGCGCAATCAGTGCCATCCGGACGAGCTGCGTAACAGCTTGGCCCGAGCGCACATGCATACACGACACGGCGATGTGTTCTTTGCCGACCGCGATGGCGCGCTGATTATTGGCGAGGGTGCCGTGGGCGGTCCAGCAAATGGTGCCGACGAATTGTTGGACGCGATGCGCGCGCACGAGGTCCGGGCAATTGCCGTAAACGGAGCGTCGACGCCAAAAGAATTATTGTTGCTCGCGACGTTGTTGTCGGGCATGCCTGGCGATGGCAAGCAGTCCGTTTTTGCTCTAGCCAACGAATTGGGCGTCTGGAATGTGCGACTCACGGCGGACGATGCACCGACGACGACCGAAATGCCGGAAGCCAGCGCGGCTGATCTCGACGCCCTCGTCGAACGTGTACTCGCATTTATTAGAACAGAAGGAAACGTTGTACCCGCCGCGGGCGACACAGGAGCGACTGCTCCGGGCATCGAGCAATTCGAGCTCATTGCGACACCGACGGCACTGCGACAGATCGTACAACTGTTGCCGTGCAATCAAGAACGGCACGCCAACGTGCTCACCATTCTTCGGCGGGCGGGCGACGAGGGCGCAGCCGTACTTTTTTCGGCACTGGTTGCTGCAGCGCGACTCGGTAAACGTCGGGCAATGTTTGATGCGATCGTTGAACTCGGCGCCGGCATTCCGATGCTGATTACGCATCTCTCAAATCCACAATGGTTTGTCGTGCGCAACGCCACGGCGTTGCTCGGCGACATGCGTGCCGCGAGCGCTGAGGCACCACTTACGCAATTGCTTTCGCACGCGGATGAACGTGTACGTGCAGCCGCTGTTACCGCGCTCGCCGAGCTTGGGACTGCCACTTCCGCGCGCTCTCTCGATTGTGCGTTGCGCGATAAATCACCGACCGTGCGCCGCCGCGCGTTGCACGGCATGCGTGCGGTGCCTGACACACCGATCAGTGCGGCCGCGTTAAGCGATGCGATTCAGCTCGAACGCAGTCCGTCGATGCAGCTCGAGTTTCTGGCCGCCATGGTGGCACAGGAATCACCCGAAGTGGCACAACGGCTCGCGCGATTCTGCTCGCCCTCTACCAGCGCAGCATACACCCCTGAGTTTCGCGTGGTCGCAATCGACGCCCTTACGCGTCTCAAACCCGGGGTCGCGACGCGTTTCTTGCGGGTTTTAAGCGCAGACCGAAATGAAATTGTGCAATCCCATGCGGTGCGTTTACTCCGCGGCTTGGGCGAAGAACGGCGCGCGGGCTAAGGCAACGCCCGAACCCGTCAGGCGCCGTGGTGTATTATTGAGCTTCACGTTGTCTGTCTCTCGACCCACGGTTTGCCATGACATCGCCTAGCGTAGCCATTTCGCCGCCATTTGCCGATGCGGCGCGCATGACTTTGATTCGTCGAACGTACGCACTGCTCACCGTCACGATTCTTTGGACTATCGTGGTGGTCGCCGGTGCGATCGCCACACCCGCCGTACTTGAACTCGCGGTCGCGCACCCGTTCATCATTTTGTTACTCAGCATCGGCGCGCTGCTTGGCACCAACTTGGTTCAGGCGCAGCCACTCAAGCTTGCGTGGCTCGCGTTTTTTGTCACCCTGATGGGCATTTCGCTGGCGCCGGTCATGTTGATGTACAACACCCGCGCGCCGGGTGTCATCTCGCAAGCCGCGTTGCTCACGGGTTCGACGTTTACCGTACTCACGTTGTACGCGTTGTTGAGCCGTCGTGATTTTTCACAGCTTGGTGGTTTTCTGACGGTCGGCCTTTGGGTGCTGCTCGCGACATCGCTGTTGAACATGTTTTTCCATAACGAGACGGCGTCGCTGTGGCTGGCTGGCGTTACGGTGTTCCTGTTTAGCGGGTTTATTGTGTACGACACGAGCAAGCTGAAAGGCAACCTTGGGCCAAACGATTACATCACCGCTACCGTGTCGCTGTATCTCGACGTGCTCAACCTGTTCATGGCATTGCTGCGCATTCTCAGCGTCTTTCAGGGTGGTGGTCGGTCGCGTAATTAGCAGACCGCGCTACACATGTTTCACGAAACGCTGACGACATCCGTCAGCGTTTCGCGCGTGCGGACTCGGTTTCGGCTCCCTGCATGAGCGCGCGCGCGATAGCATTCTGCAACGGCGTCAGATTGGGGAAATTGCCATTCGCGTTTGCACCAACATTTTGCTTGTTGGTCAGCAGTACAACCGATAACCCAACCTGCGGTACGCTCAGCACCCACGTGCCCGTGAATCCGGTGTGCATGAAACTGCCCGTTGGTAAATCTGCCGGACGCATCCAGCCGAGATAATTGTCGTACTGGTCGCGTGTGAGGAATTGATGCACCACCGCTGGCGCGATATACTGCCGGCCATGCGCCGTTCCGTTAGTACGAAGTAGGTCCAGCAAAACGCGCAATTCTGCTGCGGTTGAAAATAATCCAGCGTGTCCCGCAACACCGCCGTTGGCGTACCACGAATTACCATCGTTCGTCTCGCCCCTAAGCACGCTGGTTCTCCACCCATTCCACGACGTGGGATCGCCGCGGTAGCGGTATCCAAACGTGGAGTCATACACCATGTGCTTTTCGTAACCGTTGCCACTCTCGGTCGCCGCAAAAGCACTTATCCCATGTGCTTTTGGAACAAACATTGTGGAGTGCAGGCCAAGCGGAGTGTAGAACGCATTGCGTACAAACGCATCGAGTGGTTGGCGGCTCACCTGCTCGAC
>JANYFO010000118.1 GCA_025362635.1 Gemmatimonadaceae bacterium
GCACAGAGTAACGCGCGCGGCGCGCGCAAATCTCGTACAATGGCAACGACCGAACTTTCACCAACGCCACCAACGGCACGCACAACGTCGGTGAGGTGCAAGGGAACTGCGCCAATGGCAATGGCAACGAGCACCGACGCAAAGAGGAGCATTGCGCCACCACCGAACGCGACGCGCACGTCGCGCATCATGGATGATCCCGAACGCGAGCTGGATGCAGTGCCTGCGCTAGGGCGTTCGCGGCCATGCCTAACACCACAGACGGACGTCCCGAGAGTGCGGGATCGTCAATGATGAAATGGCCATCGCGTACCGCACGAACCGCTCGCCACGCTGGAATAGCTTTGAGGCGCGCCGCTGTTTTCGCGCTGACGATGAGGAAATCCGGATTCCGTTGAGCGATTTCTTCGATGGACACGGTCGGCGACGGCGCCTCGAGCTCGTGGAAGGCGTTGCGTGCTCCGGCGATTTCGATGATTTCATCGAGATAGCTCCCACGTCCAACTACCATGACGGGCGATTGCCACAATGGCCAGACCACCGTCGGCACCGCGAGGCCGCGCGTTGAAACACGCACGCGTTCGAGCGACGCCTGCACCGAGTCTACGACCATTGTCGCGCGCGATGTCGCGCCCATTACAAGACCGAGTCGTTGCGTGAGCGCGATGAACTGCGCAATATGGTCGACGCGTAAGGCCATTGTGCGCACGCCCGCTGCGCGTAATGCCGTGGCGGCCGCTCGATTTTCTGCGGTGGCGTACAGGATAACGAGCGTCGGCTTCGTGCCCAAAACTGCTTCGACATTTGGACGAATACCGTCGCCGAGCGACGTGACAGATTTTACTTGCGCCGGATATTCATCCCATTTGGATCGACCAACAAGATGCTGATCTGCACCGATGGCGTAAATGACTTCCGTAGCGGTTGGGTTGAGCGAAACGACACGCGCGCTGAAGTCGGCAGTACTTGGGAGGGGTGCGCCGAAATCATCGGTGTCCGCCGGCGCAGCGTTGATCGACGCGCGCGCGTGTTGCGTGCTCCGTAGATCTGAAGGGGACGCGCATCCGACGGCGCTCGCGAGCCAGAGCATCGCGAGCACCAAGTGGTTGTGCCGCAACTGGGTGAAAAAAAACAACGAGCGTCCTCTCCCGAAGAGAAGGCGCTCGTGCACAGGTGGAGAGCGTACAACGGCACGCGACACCACGAGGCGCGAGCCCCCCCTCGAGGGTCTTCGTCCGAGAATGAGCAAAGGTCGTCTCCTGGCTTCGGGCGCGCAGCACTTACCTTCCCAGTCGAAACGACCAGTGGCGTTGTGAATGCTGCGTGGTACTACCCGTTACAGTGGCGGGGCCGCGCCGGTATTTCACCGGCTTCCGTGTCCCATGCTCGAAAACAATTGTCTGTCGCGTCAACTTGGCTCGACCTCGAAAACTTACCGCGCGACCGGCACCACGGCAAGCGCGTGACCGAGCGCGTCCTTTAGCGCGCCGCGCTGCCGCTCATACGCGAGTACGTCCGTTTCACTTGGCAAATCAACGTGCGTGAATCTTGCGTCAAGCGCTGCAATTTCTTGCGCCAAGCGGTCGTGCAATGGCGTTTCTGTCACGTGCCGCGCGCCAGCACGCTTCACCGCGGTGTCGCCGCCGCTACGACGTCGTTGCATTGCGCGAGACAACATGAACACCATCAAAAACCCAATAACAATGAGTAATCCAGAGATGTACAAATTGCGGATGGGCGCGGTCGTGGCCGGCATTTCCACCTGCAGTCGCGCGCCATCTTTGACATCCTGCGCCAGGTAGCGTCGGAAGTTCCGATTCTCAAGTGTTACCGGATCGACTGAGGCAAAGCCCGGCCCCGAGACTGTGCCCTGTGGATCTTCGACCAACACCTCGAAGACAACGGCGCCGTGATCTGCACCGAACGCTAACGGGAAACTGCTGGCCGGAACGCGATACGAGAACGACACCTGTTTGACCCCCGGTGCGATCGGTGCAAACACCGACACGCGTCCGAGCGTAAAACTAAACGCGTCTGGAGATATCTCGCCTTCGCTGGCGCGCACGTCGATCGCGGCCGGTGGCACCGCAATGCTCCACGTGGGTGCCGGCGCTTGTTGTTCCGCGGCGATGAGCGTTTTCAAACTGTCGTTGGACAGTTCAAACACTTCGATGACGGTGCGCATCCCCGCCGTATCCGCTTTGCCGATAATGAGATGTCGGCCTTTCACACTCAGCGGAAATGTGCGCGACGTCGTGTCGAACACCGTGATCTCTGCTGCGTCGCCCCGCGAGTCGGCCGCACGGAGTGGCGGGGTGAAGTACGCAATGCCATCCCATGTGACGGAGGCGAAATAGACGGCGTCGGCCGCGCCAAACGAGCGCCACCGCAACGCGTACTGTCCTGCCGCAGTTGTGCGCACCGAATCAATTGGTCCGGCGCTGTCTTTCCCCACCCGATGCACCGTCACCCACGCACCAACAGCGGGTCCCATGCCATTGCTATCCGGGAGCACGCGAATCGGTCGACGCACGCGACCGTCAACCGTTCTCATGCTCGATGGTGGCGAAATGCTCTGCGCGAACGCACTCCCGCCAAACGAAAAACTGAGGAGCGTCGTAAGCGTCCACCGAAGGACACGCGGATGGGACGCGAAAGCACGGAGCATGGTGTACGCAGACATCACGGGGTGAATTTTCCGAAATCCTCTGGACGCAGATTTTCGAGATACGCCTTCAATTGCTCTGCGGTGAGCTCATGCTCGCCCGATAAATCGAAGGACGTGCCATCAGCATCTGCCGCACCCTCGACACTCTCGAATGTCGTAAGCAATTCGTGCGGAGCAAAAATGGGTGCACCAAGTCGCAGCGCGAGCGCAATACTATCGGACGGACGCGCATCAACGCGTAGCAGCCCGTTGACGCCGTCAATTTGCATCTCGGCGTAGTACGTATTGTTTTCCACGCGCGTTATGGTCACGCGTCGCAGTGCACCGCCCAGCCCAACGATGAACGCCTTGCCGAGGTCGTGCGCGTTGGGTCGTTGCGGTTTGATCTGATTCATCGCATTGACGATGGATTCAGCTTCCGGCTGACCGATCCAGATGGGCAGCAAACGCTGCCCATCTCTTTCCCGTAAAATGACAACGTAGGAGTTGGAACTACTATCGAGACCGAGTCGCACCACAGTGACTTCGATCATCGGCATCGATTTCCAGCGTTAGCGGATCGCGCGCTGCAGTGCATCGACACGATCAGTGCGTTCCCATGTGAAGAACGTGCGCGACTCACCGCCGTCAGTGACAGTGTATGGCGTGCGACCGAAATGTCCGTACGCCGCCGTTGGTTGATAGATCGGCTTACGCAGTTCGAGCGCCGTGGAAATGGCGAGCGGCGTGAGATCGAAGACGCTTTTGACTGCCGTTTCGATGACGCGATCTGGCACTGTACCCGTGCCAAACGTTTGGACGTACACGGATACCGGTTCGGCAACACCAATCGCGTATGCCACCTGCACTTCACAACGCGTCGCGAGTCCCGCTGCAACGATATTCTTCGCCACCCAACGTGCCGCATAACAGGCCGAACGATCCACTTTAGACGGATCCTTTCCACTGAACGCGCCGCCGCCATGGCGTCCCATTCCACCGTAGGTGTCGACGATGATCTTTCGGCCGGTCAACCCGGCATCGCCTTGTGGACCACCAATCACGAACCGTCCGGTTGGATTGATGTGCGTCTTCAGGGTATTGCTGCGATACGCTTCCGGAATAGTGGCCAGAATCACCTCGTTCAGGATCGCATCGCGCAGCATGTCATTCCCAATATCTTCACTGTGTTGCGTAGAGATGACCACGGTATCTACGGCAATCGGACGATCGCCTTCGTATACGACGGACACTTGCGCTTTGCCATCGGGGCGCAGCCACGGTAGCGTGCCGTCTTTGCGTAAAGCGGAGAGGCGATGCGTGAGAGCGTGCGCGAGTTGAATCGGCAGCGGCATCAACTCCGGCGTTTCGTTGGTAGCAAAACCAAACATCATGCCTTGATCTCCCGCACCACCGGTGTCCACTCCTTGTGCAATGTCACGAGACTGCGCGTCAATCGTGCTCATCACGGCGCAGGTCTTGTTGTCGAAGCCGAAGCTCGCGTCGGTGTACCCAATGCCTTCCACCGTTTTGCGAACGATGTCGGGGAGTGGCACATACGCTGTTGTGGTGATCTCGCCGGCGATCACTACCAAGCCTGTCGTCACGAGCGTTTCGCACGCGACACGCGCGAGAACGTCCTTGGT
>JANYFO010000128.1 GCA_025362635.1 Gemmatimonadaceae bacterium
GTTTGCTTTCGCACAACGTGACCGTCACGCAGCTCGGCGTGCGGAGTAGCCAAGCGCTCCTTATTGGCAGCACGGCGACGGCTATGCTAAAAGGTGCATTTGGTCGGCAGCGACCGTTCATCGACGAGCATGCATCGCATGTATTCGCGTTCGGTCGCGGTTTTGGTACACCAGGCCGTACGTCCATGCCGTCGGGGCATGCAACCAGCGCATTCGCCGTCGCAACGGCCCTGTCGCATGAACTTCGGGTTCGCGCGCCGCGCGCGGGCCGGCTGGCGACGCCGATGCTGTATAGCGCGGCTACTTTTGTGGCCATCTCGCGCGTGTATGGTGCGCATCATTGGCCAAGTGATGTGGCGGCGGGCGCGATGATTGGGTTGTTAAGCGGCACATTCGTCACGCGGCGAGATGTGGACATTGGGGCAACTGGAGTGAGATGGCGCTTTTAACAAACGCGCGGTTTTAGCGACTCAATTGCACATCGCCTGTCTCGATATGCTGTCTCGTACTGTCCACAGACAGTGACATTCGCATGCACGACACTTGTTGTTGACAGTAATGTATTTGCTCCACAAGGCGTTGTGCTGCATGCGCTTATGCGTTTGCCGTTCGTTGTTACTCATCCTTAATGTTTTTGGCATTAGCAATGCTCCTCTGTTCTGCGAGAATCTTACCTTTTCGTCGGAGAAACAATGTCTCTGCTTCGTTGGACCGTTCGCACGCTTCCGCTCGTAACTGGCTTTGTTGCGGTTACGTCATCGTCTGCTGCCGCAGATCAACCATTGTTCACCTGGGCGGGGACTGTTGACCGTGAGGTGTACATCGTCATGCACGGCAACGATATCAGTACGCAAGGCGTTGACGCCCATTTGCCCTATCGGGCGCGCGTAAACAGTGCCATTCCGCGTGGTCGCGGGAATGTTGAGGTGCGCGTCGACGAAGGACGTGGGAACGTGGCGGTAATCGAACAACCGTCAGCGCGTAATGGCTATCAGACTGTCATCCGTGTGCAAGATCCGGTTGGTGGCGCGGATCGTTACCGCCTCACCGCATTGTGGCGCGACAACGGTTCCTTCGATCGCAATGGTCGTGACGACGATGACCGCTATGACCGTTATGACAAGAAAGAAAAAAAGGAAAAAAAGGGCAAGCACGGGCGGGATCGAGATGATGACGAAAGTCGCTATGATGGTGGTCGATGGGACAACCGAAACCCGCGCGCTGATGACGCGGGTGGTCAAGGCGCGCTGCGATGGAGTGGACGCGTTGATGACGTCGCGGAAGTCCGCATTCAAGGTCGTCGTGTGGAGATGATCACCCGCAGTGGTGCACCCTTGCAAAACGTCAACAGCGATATCGTGGGCGCTGGACTGCCGCGTCGCGAAGTACAAGTCGATGTCGAGCAGCGCAGTGGTCGCGGGTCGGTATACGTCGTGCAGCAACCAAACGCTTCCAACGGTTACACGGCAATCATTCGTTTGGAAGATCGCCGTTCGGGTGCAGCGTTCTATGATTTCAACGCGCGCTGGTAACGCGCGCCGTCATAGAAATTGCTCAATGCGGCAAGCGCGGACGCAGGTATCCGTATGCCCAAGTACCTGCAACCGCGCTGACGAGCGTCACCACAATCACGCTCGTGCCGCTACCGATCAATGCGAACAGTGGACCCGGACACGCGCCGGTGAGGGCCCATCCTAAACCAAAAATTGTGCCCCCAAGCCAGTAACGCGTGCCCGTGCCCATTTGCTTTGCCGGAATGACAATAGGATCGCCCGACAACGTGCGCACGCCAAAGTGTTTGATGATAAAAATCGAAACCGCGGCCACGACCACCGCCGATCCTATAATTCCATACATGTGGAATGACTGAAATCGAAACATCTCTTGGATGCGGAACCAGGAGATGACCTCCGCTTTTGTGAACAAAATGCCGAAGAGCGTGCCGATCACCACGTATGTGAGCAAAGCTGAGAACGAATCGAGCGCGTCCGCTGGGTCGCTCGCGCGTATTGCATCGATGGCGTGCGATGTAGAAGAAACGTGCATGTTCGGAAACCCTATAGCAAGAATGGGAAAATCAGCCACGTTGTGATCAAGCCGCCGGCGAAAAATCCAAGCACTGCGCCGAGCGATGGCAGCTGCAGATTTGCAAGTCCGGAGATCGCGTGGCCAGACGTGCAGCCACCTGCGTATGCCGTACCGAAGCCCACGAGCAATCCACCGACGACCAGCATGACAAACCCGCGCAACGTGCCGAGACTGTGCCAATTGAATATTTCTTTCGGCACTAAACCGGAAAAATTTGTTAGCCCCAAGGCTGATAAATCAGATTTTGTTGCACTCGAAATCAGCAGCGGCACGTCGTGCGTTAACCACTGTCCGGCAATGAAACCGCCAAGCAGCACGCCGACGATGAATGCGAGATTCCATCCACCAACTCGACGCCAGTTATAGCGGAAAAAATCCACGCGACCGGGTGCAACAATGGCGCAAGCATGTCGTAAATTGGCTGAAATACCAAATTGTTTATTGCCGATGAGCAGCAGCGCGGGCACTACAAATCCAATGAGTGGTCCGGCGATATACCACGGCCACGGTTGCGAAAAAAATTCACGCATGTTTTTTCACTAGACGCGGGAGCGCAAACACTTGCTGCCGCACTTTCGCCTCCACCTCGATTTGCTCACACATCAAGTCACACAGGCGAAAGACATGGGCGCCGGCAAGGCGGTAGTAAACGAAAAGGCCATTTTTTCGGCGCGTGACGAAGCCGGCCGCGAACAGAATTTGCAAATGTTTCGACACGTTCGCCGTACCAAGTGCCGTGATCTCTGCAAGCTCGCCTACGGTGCGCTCCTGCTCACGAAGCGCGTTCATCAAGTGCAGGCGCGCAGGCTCGGACAGCGCATGAAAACGTTCGGCAACCACTTCGATTTGCTGTGGCGACAACGGAGGTTTTGTCATTCGCTCGACACCACCGTCAGTGCCGCGTGTCTCCACGCGTTTATCCCACCAACGAGATTGATCACGTTGTGCACCCCGTGCGCTTGCAGCACGCTCGCCGCGATTGCAGAGCGTGAACCCCCCTGACAATGCACAACCACCGCTTTGTCTGTTGCGAGTTCTCCGATGCGCTCGGCCAGATATCCCAAGGGAATATTCGACACCCCAGGTAGATGTCCCGCATCCCACTCCGAGTGCCCACGCACATCGATGACGTGCACCTCTCCGCGCTCGATCATGTGCGCGACTTCGGAGGCTGTACGTTGCGTCGTCGTTTCGAGAATGCGGCCGGAGTTACTCCACGCAGCGATGCCGTCGCTTGCGAAAACTCCCGCGATGCGATCCAGTCCAATCATCGCGAGGTCGCGTTCGGCGGTACGAGCGCAACTTTGACAGTCGTCGTTTGCGAGCAGGAATACATCGCGATCATAGGGCAATAGCCATCCCGCCCATGTGATAAAGCTTCCGTTTAGCGGAATGTTGATCGTTCCGGGCACGTGTCCTATTGCGAAGTCAGCAGCGGGCCGAATGTCCACCACGATGTTACCGGCGTTTAGTACCTCTTCGAGTGAAGAGGCGGCCGCGTGTTCCGCGTGTGGAATTACGCCAAGCACGCGCGGACCTTCTTTGTTTATGCGTTTCATCTGCGCGAAATACTTTGGAGGCTCCGGTTGCCCGTCGAGCACAGTGCGCACAAACTCGTTTTCATCGAGCGTGGCCACACCCCAATTGGCAATTTTTTCATAGCCTACAGTGGATGACGCAATCGCTCCGAGCGCTTTGCCACACGCGGAACCCGCACCATGCCCTGGCCACACTTGCAGATGATCGGCAAGCGCGCGAAAACGACTAAGTGATGCGAAGAGCTTTCGGGCCGCGGCTTCCATCGTGCCCACGTGTCCCGCTGCCTTCTCCAAAAGGTCCGGCCGGCCGACGTCACCAACAAAAACGAAGTCGCCAGTGAGAATCCCCCATGGCCCCGAGGCCGCCGGTGTGTCCGTGACAATGAAACTGATGTGCTCGGGCGTATGTCCCGGTGTGTGCAATACGTCGAGTCGGATGTTGCCGATCATGACATGATCGCCGTCGTTCAATAGTCGAGCGCCGTCCGCAGCAGCGAACGCGTACTTCCAGTCGGCGTCCCCTTCATTGGAGAGCAGCAATTGCGCATTGGTGCGAGCAACGAGTTCACGGGAGCCGCTGACAAAGTCCGCGTGAATATGCGTCTCGGTGACATGCGTAATGCGTAGGCCTTCCTTCGCGGCCGTCTCGATGTATTGCGCGACATCACGGTTCGGATCCACCACGATAGCTTCGCCGGTACGTTGGCAGCCGACCATGTAGCTCGCTTGCGCGAGCGGCTTGTCATAAAAGCGCTGGAAGAACATCGGAGTGTCCTCGGGAAAGTCGTTGACGCGTGGCGCTCGATTCGCTTTGACGCAACGCATTGCGGTTCTTGTAGAGCACAAAGACAGCCAGTATTACCAAGAAGACAGCGAACGCTCGTTTGAGTGCGGCTTGAGGCACACGCGATGCGAGTGCTGTGCCGACGAGGGCACCCGCTACTGCAATTGCGGTGAACACACTGAGAAAGCCCCAGTCAAATTGCACGGTGCCGAGATACCCAATGAATCCCGATGCCGAGTTCATGGCGATGACGAGCAGCGAGGTGCCGACAGCTTGGCGCATCGGCACGCGTGCTAAAAGCACCAAAGCCGGCACAACGAGAAAGCCGCCGCCAATGCCGACGAGGCCCGTGAGTACGCCGACCGCGAGCGCAACTGGAGCGAGCGTCGCAAAACGTCTGCGCAACGACGTCGCGTCGACTTCATCACCGTTTGCTTTCAGTCGGTTGCCGCGAAGCATGGACGCAGCCGCACCGAGCATGACGACCGCAAGCAACGTGAGCTGCACGCCGCCACTCAGGAAGACGGAAAGTTTTGCGCCGGCAAACGATCCTATCATCGCGAGTACGCCAAACAGGAGTGCGGTTTGGACGCGTACGTTTCCCAGTTTCCAATGAAAGCCGGCGCTAATGAGACTGGTCACACCGACAACGGGCAGGCTCATGGCAATGGCCGTTTTCGCTGGGAAGCCGAGCACGTAGACAAGGACGGGGACGGTAAGAATCGAACCGCCGCCGCCGAGGAGGCCGAGGGTGAGGCCGATGAGGGCGGCGTGCGCGAAGCCGAGGAGGATCACCGATGCCGCCGTGGGTGCGGGACGCGAGACAACAATACTATTCAACGAAATAGTAGAGTAATTACTTTTAGCGTCGTTCGCTAGCGTTGATTTTTTCGCCGGGAGCGACGGTGCCTGCGAGCACAGACCTCTGACTGAGCCTCCTCTGTGGCATTTCGGCGCGAACATCAGCGCTCAATTTCACGCACGCAAAAGCGCTCCGTTCAGAAAAAACGGAGCGCTTCGGCGATGCTAATCACAGACGTTGTTTGTGCAGAGGCGCCGGTCGGAATCGAACCGACGGTGAGAGATTTGCAGTCTCCTGCCTTACCACTTGGCTACGGCGCCGCGATCGCGAACAGGTCATCCTTCACCACGTTCGCATTCGGAGGCGCAATCTACACACGTCCCCCACTTGGGCGGTAGGACACCAAATCATTCGGCTTGACAATTAACGTTGCAACAAATATAATTTTGACATGGCCGCCCCTGACACACTCCCGAATATCGAAAGCAACGCGACATCCGAAGCGATCCACGCCCTGCGTGCCGCGGCAGCGCACGTCGAGCATTCGCTCGCCCGGACACTCGATCCATTTGGTTTAAGCATGGCGCAGTTTGCCGTCCTTCAAGTGATGGGTGAGGCTGCCGAAGAAAGGCTGGGCTGCGGAGAGATTGGTCGTCGTCTCGCTGCTCGAGCTCCAGATGTCACACGGTTGCTAGACAGGCTTGAAAGTGTCGGGTTGGTGGCGCGTAAACGCGATGAGCAAGATCGACGCGTTGTGCATACGCACATTACGGCCGTTGGCTTAGAGCTACTCAAAAGCGCCGTACCGATGGTGCGTGCCGCAGAAGAAAAAGCGCTCGTAGATCTGCCCGTTGCTGACCGACAGCACCTCGCGTCACTCCTCAAGGGCGTACAGCGTAACTGCCCCGGGAACTAAAAGTTTATCTCAATAGTTGTTTCAACAACTTCCGTCTAACCAAAAGGAAAATACTAAGATGATTACTGCACAGCACACCAGCGAATTCCTGCGACAGCGCACCGACGATTCACCAAGAACCAGCGCTGCCGAAGCTGCGCTCTCCCGTCGATCAGTCCGCAAGTTTACCGAGACGCCCGTCAGTGAAGCGCTCATCCAAGAGCTGCTTACACTCGTCGGACGCGCGCCCTCGGCATTCAACGTGCAACCGTGGCGCTTTGTCGTCGTCCGCGACCCAGCACTCCGACAAGCATTGCAGGGCGCCGCGTACAATCAGCCACAAGTTGGAAACGCGCCGATAGTCATCGCGATTTACTCCGACATGGAAGACGCGGTTGCGCACGTCGAAGAAATCGTGAATCCGGGGCTCGACGCCGCGAAAACGGCGGATACCGTGGCTATGCTACGTCGCACCTTTGGCGGCATGACAAACGAAGAGCGGGCCAGCTGGGGCAACGCACAATCCAACATCGCCCTCGGGTATCTCCTGCTGCTGGCTGAGACTGAAGGCCTCGCCACATCGCCCATGCTTGGCTTTCAACCCGATCAAGTGAAGGACATTCTCGGCATTCCAGCATCGGCAACAGTCACCGCGCTTATCGCGCTGGGCTGGCCGGACGAGGAAGGATACGCTTCATATCGTCATGACATTCAGCGCGTCGCCAGCTTTCGCTAGACGGCAGCGCACGGTGCGAGTGCTGCGGGTGTTTCACCGCAGCATCTTTCGTGTATGACCGCCTTCCAACTCCCGCTCTTTCCGCTGGACCTCGTCCTGTTCCCCGGTATGTCCGTACCGCTGCATCTATTTGAGCCGCGGTATCGACAACTGTTGGCCGATGTTCGAGACGGCGATGGTCGCTTCGGCATCATGTGCGCAATTGCTGGAGTCGCCGAACGCGATTTGCCAAAAGGTCGCGTTGGATGCGTCGCTGCAATTACGCAGGTCAGTATTCTTCCGGATGGGCGCGCAGACATCGTGGTAGTCGGACGCGAGCGCTTTGCCTTTGAAACGCTCGTGGAAAGCGATACGCCATATCACATCGCCCTGGTTGCTTCGCTGGAAGATGAGCACGACGTTGCGCCAGTGATGCTCATTGTGTCCGCCGACGACGTCGCCACGCGATTCACGCGCGTCTTCAATGCCGTTCGCACCATTCATGACGACGTACGTCCAATGCCGGCGTTGCCTGATGATCCCGCACAACTCGCGTACGTGATCGCGGCGATGATTGACTTGGATCTCGAAGAACAACAAGCGTTGTTGAGCGAACGGTCACCCGCCGCTCGACTGACACGCATTGACGCCGTGCTACGCCGAGTGCTGCCCGATCTCGAGATTCAATCAGCACTGCGTCAAGGCCGAGCAGACTGACACCGGCTCACGTCCCAACGCGCGACATCCTCGGCTGCTGCAACCGTTGCGCGCCGACCAAGACGGCCAGCACAAACACAATCAGTGCGCCACTCAGTGACACCGTTACGGACGGTCCGGGAATCACGACTTTGTCAGTGACGTGCAGGAGTCGATTGGCCACAACCAACATCCACTGCCGCACACTGAGATAGTGAATAGCGGGGAACGTTGTACTGAGAACTCCTTCCCAAATAAGCACGTACATGAGACCGGCAACGAGCGAACGTCGCGTCATCAGCGAGAGTGCCGTAAACAACGCCGCGTACGACGCTCCACCAAAAGCCGTTGCCAACACAAACGCGCGCGTGACACCCTGTGGATCGCTCATGCCCGTCGCGATTTTTCCTGTGCCCCAGACCGCGAACGCCGAAAGCAGGGCGGTGCCCACTGCGGCGAACGCAACGCGCACAAACGTGATCCACCAGCGCGGCGTGGTGGTGGTGACGAGATACAACAGCGTGCCATCATCAGCTTCCGCACTGAATGCGCTCGTCCCCAATAACAGCGCAATCACCGGCGTTGCCAACGCACACACCAACTGATCGTAGCGTTGCATCAAGAACGGCACGGGATCGCCGGACAACGCACCACGCGACGCAAATACCAGCGCAAAGAGCATCGGGAGAAACACCAGCGCCAGCATCGCCAACAACAACACCGGTGTCATCGTGCGCGCCCACGACATGCGCGCGAGCACCAGCGCCGAACGCCAGAGCGAGACACGACCGAGCACAATCGGAGAGACAGTCATCGCTCCACCAAATAGGCAAACACATGTTCGAGTGATTCATCTTGCGCTTCAATTTCGTACACCGTGAGCGCATGCTGTTGCGCGGCGGGTGCTAATGCGCGCGCCAACGCGGCGTAGTCGGTTGTGCGGACGAACACGCCGTCTTTCGCAACTTCGACGCCAAGCACGTCAAGCCGTTGCACCAACGCCGCGGCCAACGTGCGATCATCACTGGTACGCACGCGCACTGTGTGCGGGCGATCGGTCATCAACCGACGTAGCGTGCGATAATCGCCCGTCGCCGCAAGGCGTCCAGCAAGCATGACAAGAATCCGCGACGCAACGCCCTCAATCTCCTCAAGAATGTGTGAACTCAGGAGCACTGCGGTACCCGCTGCAGCGCGCGCTTCCAGCAATCGCATCATGTGGACGCGCTGACGCGGATCGAGGCCGTTAAACGGTTCGTCGAGCAGCACCAACGTTGGTTCGTGCACCAACGCCGCGGCGAGTTTTGCGCGTTGTCGCATGCCCTTGCTAAACCCATCCACGCGACGATCGGCCACCGTGTCGAGCTCGACCAACGCGAGCGCGCGATTCACGGCCGTGCGAATATCGCGCACACCAAGCATCGTGGCCCGCGCTGTGACAAACGCGCGCGCGGTAAGCATCCCCGGCAATGCTTCACGCTCGGGAACCAGCGCGACCCGCGCATAAATCGACGGACGTTGAGCGGGGACTTCGCCGTACACGAGCACGCGACCATTTGCCGGCGTGAGAAGTCCAGCGGCCAGTTGTAACAGCGTACTCTTACCCGCACCATTTGGGCCGAGGAGCCCGGTAATTCCGGCACCGACGGTGCAGGAGATGTCGTTCACCGCCACAACGTCGCCGTACCATTGCGAGACGTGATCGAACACTAGGGGCATGATCGTCGCGGCCGGTTCGCTCATGCCGTTACCGTGCGAATGCGCCAGTGCGTGATCGCCGCACCTACAAGTCCGAGGGCCAGTGCAAGCGCGACGTAAACTCCAACGGGCGCGGGCGGATTAAGCTCGAGGCCGCGCGTTTTCTCGTCGAATAAAATGAGTACTAACGTGCGCAGTGCGCGAATGGGATCAACGAGTTCCGCAACGCGCGGCTCAACGCCCGCCAGATCATCGAGGCCGGTGGAAATCGCAGCGGCGACGAGAAACGCGCCGATGATCGCTGCGGTGGCGAATGCGCGTCGTGGCGTCCACGAAGCCAAAGCCGCGCCAACTCCGCTCAGCATCACTGCGGTCAGTGTGGCAATGGCAAGCATCGGCCAAATTCGCGTGCCCATTTTCTCGAACGTCGCGATGGGGTCGACGGCCATGCCAATCTCTCCCACGTACGTGATGAGCAAGGGCAAGAAGGCCACAATGAACATCGCCGTAAACAACGCGAGCACGCGCGCGGACGCGTATGACGTACGTGAGATGGCCCGCGTGAGCAGGAGTGGCAGCACATGATGTTGTTGATCACGACTGAATAACTCTGGCGCTTGTGCCGCCACGAACAAGACAAACATCAGCAGTTGACCACCAATGAGCACGCCGTACTGAATGGGCGTCGCGCCTTTGGTCAGCGACAGCGACAGCAGCATTACCATTGTTGGCAACAGCGTAATGAGCATCACAAACACCGGTACGATCTTCGCCTTCGCACTGCGGCCGAGTCCAAACATTGACCGAAGTCCCTGCCAGTACAGCGCGCGCCACGCGCCAATAGCGCCAATGCGCGGCCCGTCGTAACGGCGATAGCCGAGATCGTGAATGGCCGTGTCGTCGACGGTGAGCACGGGGTCGCTCATGCAAACAAATCCTCCAAATGACCGCGTCGACGCTGCAGGCGCAACACGCCCACGTTGTCCGTCACAGCCGCATCGCGAATGATGTCGTACACTCGGCGCAGCGCCTGCTCATCTTCGGCGTCTGGGAGTGAGACCAACACACGCTCGCGCTCTTGCTGTGCATGCACGCCCAAGCGTCCGAGATGCACGGTAAACGCCGCGGCATCTCCGTCGACTTCTACAACCAGCGTGTCCGTTGCCTCGGTGAGCGCACCTAATCCTTCCGCACGCAGCAATCGACCGTTTTCGATGAGGACAAACCCGTCGCAAATACGTTCGAGCTCACCCAGTAAATGCGAACTCACAACTACGGAAATACCAAAGTCATGTCCGGTGCGCTGAATGAGCGCGAGCATCTCATCGCGGCCCGCTGGGTCGAGACCGTTGGTGGGTTCATCAAGAATCAACAAGCGTGGGTCGTGCACCAACGCTTGCGCCAGCTTCACGCGTTGCGCCATGCCAGTGGAGTACCCACCCATTGGCCGATAGCGTTCTTCGAAGAGCCCGACGTGTCGTAACACTTCCGCCGCGCGTTCGCGTGATGCGGCGGCTGGCAGTCCAGAGCACCGTGCGAGCCACGACACAAATTCCGTCGCGCTCATATCGGGCGGCAGACAATCGTGTTCTGGCATGTAGCCAACCAACGCCCGAATCGCATCGCGATCACGCACGACGTCGTGACCAAACACCGTGGCGGTGCCGCTCGTGGGGTCAACCAGACCCAAGAGAATTTTGACAAGCGTACTTTTGCCAGCGCCGTTTGCACCCACCAGCCCCGTAATGCCGGGCTGAATTACGACGGTTAACGCATCAAGCGCGACGACTGCGCCATATCGTCGCGAAAGCGCGTTGGCCTCAATTATGGCGATGATTACTCCGCAGCGATGGGCACGGCGTCTTCGGCGTTCACTGGTAATACCACGCCGGCCTTCGCCGCACGACGTTCGATCGTGTCGCGATCAGCCATGCTCCGCATTAACGCGTCGGCTTCACGATTCTGCAAATAGCGTCCCTTTTCCCAACCTTCGAGAATGCCTTTCGGCGTGCCGTAGCAGAGTTCCGCGAACTGCGGAATGGTGAGGCCAAGTGATTCTCGAAGTTGCCGTATGCCTTTGGGCGTGAGCAGTCCGTGTGCGTCCCGAATTCGATCAGTCGCGGCCTTCTCTGCGGCATCGCGCTGTTCGATGGTGCGATTTTCATGGGCGCACTTTTCGCATTGAAAAAATTCGCGCGTGACATCGGCCGCCATGCCACTTAATCGCATGGTGACCGCCTCGGTTTGGAGCGCATACCGACCGCCGCAGCCGCGGTGGAGGGTGCCGTGCAGTGTCGCAAGACTCATAGAGGACAGTTCAGGAAGTGTCGTGCGGGGTGACTGAATCGTCGAAGATTCGCTACGTGGAAGGTATATGCGCCACCCACTCCATCGCTCCGGTTTGCTTGTCATGCCCAGCTTCTGTCTCGTTCGTCAACCCGTGTTCGGCGTCAACGGCGTCCTGCTCGGCTATGAAGTCCGCTTTCGCAATGCGGAAGATGGACAGCACGCATTTTCGCAGAGCTTTTTGACCGGGTCGTTTGACGTCGCCCGTGCGAATTTGCCGGCCTTTCTCGTGGCGACGCGCGAACAGCTTTTGGACGACGCGTTTC
>JANYFO010000140.1 GCA_025362635.1 Gemmatimonadaceae bacterium
GCCTCGAACGTGGTGTCGCGGAACGTGCTGGGCTTGGCCGGACACAGCGATGGGCAGGCACCGCCGCCATCAAACGACTCGGTGCACGCCGCGGCAACGATCGCCACGCTGCACACAAGGAGCAATGCGAGTTGGGCGCGAACGCGCCGGAACCGCGATGCAGAAGGGAAACGCTCAGGCATTCTCGAGCGACGCAGGCGTAAAGGGAACAGGAAGGAGGTCAGCGAGCGACCAGCGAGCGGTGAGCCCGTGCGGAGTAATAGCAATAACCTCAAGCATCGGCGCAAACTCAACGAGCGCTTGCCGACAAATGCCGCAGGGCGGCGTCGGTTCAAGCGCAGCCGACGTGATAACAACACGAGTGAAGCGACGAGCCCCAGCACTCACGGCAGCCCCTAAGGCTACACGTTCGGCGCAGGTTCCAGCGGGATACGATGCATTCTCGACGTTGCAGCCAGCGAATATTCGCCCATCGTCACTTTCTAATGCCGCGCCGACTGGAAAATGCGAGTACGGACACCATGCGTTCGCTCGCGCTGCTTCTGCGACCGCACGAAGCGCATCGAGTTGTGTCACCGTCGGCGTGGGCAACGCGGCTGGACTCATAAAACCACAAGCTGTGGCAAGAACGACGTGCCCTGCCCTCGCCACGTAAGACCAAACCACTCCGCGACGGTTGCACCAAGATCGGAAAACGTAGACCGCTCACCAAGCGATCCACCGCGCACGCGCGCGCCTGCGACCAACAACGGCACGCGCTCACGGGCGTGGTCGGTGGACGGTGTGGTAGGGTCGTTCCCATGATCGGCGGTGATAAACAGCAGGTCGTCCTCCCGAAGTGCAGACAGCAAGGCCGGCAGGGCGCAGTCAAATGCCTCGAGCGCTCCCTGAAAACCCACGACATCGTTGCGATGCCCAAACAATTGATCGAAATCTACCAGATTGGCAAAGCAGAACCCACGCGTTTGGCCAGAAAGCCATTCCCGAATATCCGCGATGCCTTGGGCGTTGTCTGCCGTGTGCCGTGCCGAGATGCTGCGACCGGCAAAAAGATCATCCACTTTGCCCACACCGACGCGATCAACGCCTGCCTGCGCCAGCGCGTCGAGCAACGTTTCACCCGGCGGCTGAATGGAATAATCGCGACGATTGGCGGTACGCTTCCACGCCCCGGGAGTTCCAATAAACGGCCGGGCAATAACGCGGGACGCGTCATTCGGTGCGACCAAGAGCGCGCGGGCGATCTCGCACGCGCGATAGAGTTCGGCAAGGGGAATCCATGCCTCATGGGCCGCAATTTGAAAGACCGAATCGGCTGACGTGTAGACAATCCACGCGCCGGTACTTTGCTGTTGATCCGCGAATTCGTCGATCACCGCGGTGCCGCTCGACACCGTGTTCGCAATAACAGGACGTCCGGTGGCGCGACTGAAGGCCTCAATCACGTCGGAAGGAAAGCCGTGCGGATACGTTGGAAACGCCTTGGCCAAATGCAAACCCGTAATTTCCCAATGGCCGGTCGTCGAGTCTTTCCCTGCCGACTGCGGTTGCATCGTGCCCCACGCGCCAATCGCGTGCGGCGACGGGGCGACGCCGTCAACGGTCGCGATGTTGCCTAACCCCAACCGCTCCATCGTAGGCATATGCAATCCGCCAACCGCTCGTGCGACATGGCCCAGTGTATTACTCCCCGCATCGCCGTACACATCGGCGTCCCACGCGGCGCCGCAACCGACACCATCAAGAATCAGTATGAGCGCGCGTCGATTGGCCGTTGTGTCTACGCGTTGTGTGTCCCCTGCCATCACACCTCTCCAAAATAAAGTCGCGGCAATCTGAGTTTGAGGCCGACAAGAAGTTCGTATGGCAATAAGCCACTGTGCCCGGCGATTTCATCAAGAGAAAGCTGAGCGTCGCCATCGTTGCCGAGCAGGGTAACGACGTCGCCAACCTCGCACGGCACGTCGGTCACATCGATCATCGTCATGTCCATCGTGACGCGCCCTACCACTGGGCAGCGTCGTCCAGCTATCAACACCTCGCCGCGATTGGAAAATGCAAAGCGATATCCATCGGCGTACCCCACCGGGACGGTGGCGATGCGGCGCGTTGCGGCGGCCGTCCACGTTGCGTGGTAACTCACGGACTCACCGGCGAGCACCACGCGAGTATCCACAATACGGGCGCGGACATGCACAACGTTCTCAAGGGCGTGTTCCGCCACCGTACCCGCACCGTACAAGGCTAGACCGGGGCGCGCGAGGGCGCCGGGCAAGCCGTGATGTCTTGTGAGCGCAGCGCTATTGTCCGTATGCGTCAGCAGGTTTGATGGCAACAGGGTCGCGAGTGCGTTGCGCACGGCGACGAAGCGTTGCGCTTGCTCGGCAACGGCTGCGGTGGCGATGTCTGCACTATGAAAATGCGTAAACATGCCCTCGGGCGGATGCGCTGCCATGACCTCGGCGAACGGGGCCGCAATGCTCACCATCGCGTCCCACCGCGCGCCCGCGCGCGACATGCCGGTATCAACCGACAAGTGCCACGGTCCGCCACCCGCCGCGGCCCAAGCAACAATGTCGCTAGCGCGGTGCAGTGCGGGACGCACATGGAGTGCGTGCGCCTCCGCGAGCTCGCTCGGCAGCAGTGGTACGAAGCAAAGAATGCGCGCCGTGCACCGTGCGGCGCGCAACTGTCGCGCTTCGTCGAGTGTCGCGATGCCGAGCGCCCAAAGCGCGCCCGATGCGGGTTGATCGGGTGCAAAGGTCGCTCCAAGTGCACGCACAATCGGCAGCATGCCGAGTCCGTACGCATCCGCCTTGACCATGGCAACGAGCGGTACACCGGCGTGCACGTGCAGACGCGCCATGTTGCGACGAAGAGCGCCGAGGTCAATGGCGACCCATGCAGGCACGCGCGCCGTCGCATGCGCGATGTCTGGATATATTGACGTCGTCATACACCCTCAGGATGCACACATTTACGTGCGGAGCAACAATGCCGAACGATGAACGCCCCGTACCGCGCGCGTTGGATGACGCGCTGGCCGTGATGCGCGACCTGCGCCTGCGCTGCGACTGGGATCGTGTACAAACACATGCGTCGTTGCGACCGTATCTGCTGGAAGAAGCGCACGAAGTTGACGACGCAATTGCGAATGGCGATGACGCGCTGTTGCGCGACGAACTCGGCGATCTGTTGCTGCAGGTGTTGTTTCATTCCGTGGTCGCGGAAGAACGCGGCGCGTTCAGTGTGCACGACGTCGCCGGTGCGTTGGTGGCCAAGATGCACACGCGGCATCCGCATTTGTTTGGCGATGGCGTGAAGCGATCCTGGGAAGGGATGAAAGCGGAAACAACCAATCGCGCATCGTTAGACGAAGGATTACCCACTGGACTGCCGGCGCTGCATCGCGCACACCGGCTACAAGATCGCGCGTCCGGTGTGGGGTTTGATTGGCCGAACGCGATTGGTCCGCTGGCGAAAGTGCGCGAAGAACTTGACGAGGTTGCCGAACATGTCGACGCGCATGGTGCGGTGATGAATGCCGACGCGATCGAAGCGGAGTTGGGTGATCTACTATTCGCCGTCATCAACTTGTGCCGTAAAACTGGCGTGCATGGTGCGTTGGCGCTTGATCGCGCGAATCGAAAATTCACGCATCGGTATGGAGCGATGGAACGGTTGGCGGTGGAACGCGGATTGGTTTTTGGTTCGCTCACGCTCGCGGAGCAAGACGAGCTGTGGGATACGGTGAAGCGTACAGAATAAATACCTGCGCTTTGCTACGGATGCAGGCGCCCCATCATGCGAGGGAACGGGATGACTTCGCGAATGTGCTCAATGCCACAGATCCACGCGATCGTGCGCTCCAGCCCAAGTCCGAAACCCGAATGCGTAAACGTACCGTATTTTCGCAAATCGAGATACCAACCGTACGCCTCAACGGGAAGCCGTTCTTCCGTAAGGCGGTGCAGAATCTTGTCGTAGTCATCTTCGCGCTGCGATCCACCGATGATCTCGCCACGACCCTCGGGGGCGAGCAAATCTGCACAGCGCACCGTGCGTGGATCCGCCGGATTCTCCTTCATGTAAAAAGCTTTCGCTTCTTTCGGATAATTCACGACAAACACAGGACGCTGATGATGATCGACGATCAACGCTTCGTCGGGAGCGCCGAGGTCTTCACCCCACTTGACGTCACTGCCCTTCGATTGCGCGAGCGCGACAGCATCCCCGTAGTCGAGTCGTACAAAGGGCTCACGTACGCAATCAAGTTTTGACGTGTCCCGTTCGAGCACTTTGAGCTCTTCGCCACGTCGCTCCAATACGCGCTGCACAAGATAGCGAACAAACGATTCCTGCAAATTCATATTGTCGTCTTGATCGTACCACGCCATCTCAGGCTCGACCATCCAGAATTCCGTCAGATGCCGACGTGTTTTTGATTTTTCTGCGCGGAATGTCGGTCCAAACGTATAGATATTGCCGAGTGATGCGGCGAGTGCTTCGCCGTAAAGCTGGCCCGTTTGTGCGAGATACGCGGTGCCTTCCTCAAAATATTCAGTGCTGAACAATCCCGCGCGTTCACCTATGGCGGCCGTCAGAATAGGCGTATCACAGCGTACAAAGTCGCGTGCGTAGAAAAAATCGTGCACTGCCTGCTCGAGCTCGGAGCGCACACGCATGATCGCGGTCTGTCTCGGCGTGCGCAGCCAAAAATGTCGATTATCGAGCAAGAAATCGACACCGTGTTCTTTGGGCTGAATGGGATAGTCCACGGGGCTCGTGCCAATGACGGTGAGCACGTGGACGCCGAGTTCAAAGCCACCAGGCTGTCGCGCGTCAGCCCGAACCTCGCCGACAAGTTCGACCGACGTTTCTTGGGTTAGTGTCGCGAACGCCTCCCACGAGGCGATCGGCACTTGCGATTTAACGAGTACCGCTTGCAGCGTCCCCGAACCATCGCGCGCGACAACAAAGGCCACCTTTCCGGAGGAGCGCACGTGAGTAACCCAGCCACGCACGGTGACAATGGCGCCAGCATGCTGCTTCAGGTCGGCGATACGAACGGCGGAGTCGATCATGGGGCTCGTTGGGGGAAGGCGGACAGGCAAGCTAGGGCCGCTCAACTGTGACTTCAACCGTTGGGAGCAGGGTGCGTTGCGCTTGCTTTGCAATGCAAAGTACTTGACATGCAGATTCCAGGCTCGCATGTTCCGCCCATGACCATCGCGACAAAGCAGCAACGGCCCCACACTTCGGCCGACACGCCACCCACCATGCTGCACGAGCGCGCCGAAGCCGATCTTGCATTTGTGCGCGACGTCATGGAGCGCAGCACACGCTTTACGGCCGTCCCGGGATGGGGCGCTATTGGTATGGGCGCCACTGCCGTGGCGGCCGCGATCATCGCGTGGCAGCAACCGTCACACGAACGGTGGCTTGCCGTGTGGCTTGGCGAGGCCATCGTCGCCGCCACAATCGGCGGCGTTGCGATGCTGCGCAAAGCGCGACGCACGTCGCTCCCAACGCTCGCCGCGCCCGCGCGACGGTTCGCATTTGGATTGGTGCCACCGCTCATTGTCGGCGCCGCGCTCACAGTGGGTTGCGTGCAGGCCAATGCGTGGGCGCTCTTGGCACCGGTGTGGCTTTGTTGTTTTGGTGTCGCCATTCTTGGCGGCGCAGCCGTGTCATCAGCGCCGGTCCTCCGCGTCCTCGGCGCCGCATTTGTCGTGGTGGGTGTCGTCGCCGTTGCGACGCCCGAGCGATGGAGCGACGTGTGGATGGCACTCGCATTTGGCGGTGGTCATCTCGCGACTGGCGTCGTGGTTGTACGGCAACACGGAGGCTAGCCGTGCCGGCCAAGCCTCGCCGTAAACCGATTTCACCGGCATTGTCAAAACCCGGGGTGCACGACGCGCGCGTGTTTGAAGTGATTGCGGGTGACGCGGCCGGGACAATCCCGCTGCTCGATGCCGTCATTCACGAACGCGCACGCCTCGCCATCATCACCGCGTTGGCCGCAGGCGATGCACGCACGCACTCGGAGTTACGAGAACTTTTGCAACTCACCGACGGCAATCTCAGCGTGCACGCGCGCAAACTCGAAGACGCCGGCTATGTGAGCTGCACCAAAGAATTTGCCGGACGGATGCCGCGCACCACGTACAAGCTCACCCCGGTCGGTCGCCGCGCGTTTGATCACTATCTGACACATCTCGAACAATTGATCAACGCGATAAAGAATCGCGTATAGCATCGCCAAGGACGCGCGGCGATGCGCGGTGTACACTGCGACAGCGCGTGGTCCGCGCGACGATTGGACGAGACGTATCATGCGACATTGCGCAGTGAGACACGACGCCTGTTTTACGGCACGGTGTCGTTGCGCGTAAAGCCTTAACCCACGCGAAACAACTCCAGGGCGCGCGCGTAACCAACCGAC
This sequence comes from Gemmatimonadaceae bacterium, assembly GCA_025362635.1. Taxonomy (GTDB): domain Bacteria; phylum Gemmatimonadota; class Gemmatimonadetes; order Gemmatimonadales; family Gemmatimonadaceae; genus Gemmatimonas. The sequence goes on from JANYFO010000140.1 coordinate 6,446, forward strand.
AGTAACTCCCGTAACCCGACATTCGCATGCTGGACCAATGTCGGATCTGCCATCAACACGCGATCGGCAATGTGTCGCGCACGTTCGTTCAATGCCTCGTCGCGCAGGAGATCCGCGTAGCGAAATTCCGGAAGACCGTGCTGCTTCGCGCCGAACAAATTGCCCATGCCTCGCAGCAACAAGTCTGCGCGCGCAATTTCGAAACCGTCTTCTGTTTCCGCAAACATGGTCAAACGCTCCGCCGCGTCCGCGCCGACATCCCCGAGTAAAATGCAGTACGACTGCGCCGCACCACGACCTACACGTCCACGTAATTGATGCAGCTGCGACAGCCCAAATCGTTCGGGATGTTCAATAATCATGACCGTTGCATTGGCCACATCGATGCCAACCTCAATC
>JANYFO010000183.1 GCA_025362635.1 Gemmatimonadaceae bacterium
CCGAAAATCCGTGCCGAATGATACGTTTCATTTCAATGTTTGCTCTACTCCGCCATCCTCCGGGTCGGCGCATTTTTGCCGCGGGCCGCTATCTAGCGCGCGTTTGCGCTGGTCTCCTTTCGATCGGCGTGCTCTGCGTCATCAACGCTCACGACGCGCACGCGCAATCCCGCGCTGCACAGGTTGCTACAGATGCGCTGGTACAGCAGGCACTAACGCGTGCCGGCGCCGGAGACACAGTCACCGCTCTCGAACTTTTGGGGCAGGCAACCGATCAATCACCCCGCAATCTCGACGCGTTGTATTGGCGCGGCGTTGTGCTTTCCCGCACAACAAGCCTCACCCTTGGCGATTCCCCGCGTCGCATTCTCGCATGGCATCTGCTGAGTCGCGCCGCCAACATTGATGGCAAGAACCCACGCTACCTTATCGAGCTGGGACGCATTCGTCTGCACTCTCCACTGCTACGCATTGAAGCCGAACGCTATTTCCGACGCGCACTCAACGTTGCCGTCACCAACGGTGATCCTGTGCAGCTCGCTGAAGTCGCATACGAACTCGGCCAAATAAAAGAACGTCGCTACAATTCCGGTCGTGACCGCTGGCTCTACACTGCGAATTTGGTGTTCGATCCTCTCGCGGCCCGCAGACGCCTGCACTACACGCGCGAATTTCTTGATCAACGCGCACGTCCAATCGACCGCGCAGCTTTTGTTGATCGGTCGGAATCCGAGGAGTTTTATCGACGCGCGCTCGCCGCGCAAAGCACCCACGCGCTGAGTGCCATTGGGCTCATGGCGTTACTCTATGACCAAAAGCGCTACGACGAAATGCGCAAAGTTGCTGCACCGTTCACGCGCAATGCCAACGCCACATCACGATTGCTATTTGCACACGGCCTCGCCGCATTCAAACTTGGGCAGTTAGCCGATGCCGATCAACTCTTCACACGCGCGTTGCTTAGCCTCACGCCAGAGACGCGCGCAGAGGTGCTGACGCTGGGCCGCATCTTGCGCAAAGGTGATTCCACACGCGTCGCCAATTTATCATCCGCTGAACGTGCTCGTACCGACAGCGCATTTTGGGAAGCGGCCGATCCCATGCTCTCTACATCAGTAAATGAGGCGCGGTTAGAATTTCTCGCTCGCATGGCGTATGCCGATCTGCGCTTCACTGACGGCGATACAAAACAGCTCGGCTGGCGCACCGACCGCGCACTAATCGTTGCCCGCTACGGCGAACCCCCAGTTGTGGCCACGTTCGCACCCAACAGCGACGCTGACGCCGCTGAGGCCATCGGTCGTATCATCACCGTATGGTTCTATCCGCGTACTGAGATGGAATTCGTATTCTCCGGACCGCCAGCAATAAATAGCGCATTTTTCGCTGGTAATTATCGCGACTTCGCGGAAGAGCGCCGCGAGGAATCACCGTTTTTGCTCGACAACGTACCGCTCGCAATGGCAGTTGATACGGTCGCTATTCAAACCGTTCGCTTTCGTGGTCCGACGGCCCGACAGACGCAGCTGCTCGTGGCCGCCAGAATTGATACAAAACGTTTGTATCACAATGCCGAGATCGACCGAGGTGCGCTCGAGTTGACGTTTCGCATCGGCCCACTTGGACAGCTTCTGCTCCGCGCCGTCGACACGCTCCCTGTGCCATTGCCGTCAACTGTGACGGATATGAGGCGCCGTTGGGTGGATACCGTGCGCGCCGGTGCATATCGCGTGCGCATCGAAGCGCGTGACGCTTCCGTCGCCAGCGCATTGGGCCGAGCGCAGTCAGAAGTGGACGTGCTGCCATATGACACACTGCTATTGCAGAGCAGCGACATTTTGATTGCTGACCGCGCACCAGCGCCATCGCGTACCGTGCATTCGTGGACAGAACTTGGACTCATACCTCGCGGCGACCTAGCGCTCGCACCACGCGACACGTTCACGGTGTATTGGGAGAATTATGGACTTCGTCCCGATGCGAACAAACGCGTCAAATTCGAAGTACAGTTTGTCGTCACCTTACTCAAACTTGATCGTGGTCGTGACGTCGTCAGAAATTTTCTCGGTAATATCGCTGATGCGGTGGGACTGAGTGCCGTGGGCGATACGCAATTAGGGCTGCGATACGAGCGTGACGAAGCGCTCGACGGACGCGATCGTGTACCCGGCGTGGTAAATCTCGGCATGGGAACAGCGCCGGCCGGTCGCTATCGCTTAGAAATTTTTATCACCGATCACAGCAACGGTCATCGCACGCAGACGCAGCGGGACCTCACCATTCGCCGTCAGTGACCACACGCTACATGCGCATTCGACCTCGCTTCGTTGTGGTGTACGCCACCGCACTCTTTTTCGTGATTCACGCGTTGCTCGGACCGCGGCTGCAATCGCAATCCACCTCCGCGCGCACGATCACCAAGAGCAACGGTGCTCGACTCGGTCGATCTAGTCTTTTAGGTGCTGCGTCCGGCGGCGTGCTGGCGTTGGGGTACTACTTCGTCAGTGCGAAAGGCCAAAATGCGGGTGGGTGTCGCCCGTTCAGTTGCGCCATGCCGTTCCTTACGCTGAGCGGCGCGCTTTCGGGTTTGTTTATTGGCAGTGAACTCAACGCGCAACGACGTGCGGAGACGCCGCGCGCCGGCGCGAATTTCGCATTCACGATTTCCGAAGGTGGTGTGCTTTCTGCACCGAATGCATTCGACGTGCGGGATTCCCTCATTGCCGTCGTGAGTGATAGCGGTGTACAACTATTATCGGCGACCACAACACCCAAGGCGCTGCGTCGACGCGCCGCTGGATTGAGTAACCTCCGACAAGTTGTCATCGTGCCACGCAGTGGCGCTCTCGTTCTCGGCACCAGCACGGCGCTGTGGGAGGCGAGTTTGGCGAGTGGTCCTGCCACGCGCATCGGTGATGGTCCAATCGATGCACTCGCGTCGTCTGAGGACGCCGTGATGAGTGCCACAGGGAAACGCTTGCAGTTACTCCGTGGTACCGGCGCAACCGTGCGTACTGACACCCTCACGATGTCTACCGCAATCACGGCGTTGACATACGACGCGACCAGTCACGTATGGTGGATTGGCACCGACTCCACGCTCGTGCAGGTGACGATAACAGATGCGGGTCTGCGTGCGGGGCCAATGCTGCGTTTACCAGCAGCCGCACGCAACATCGCCGTGAGCGCCGACTGGGTGGCTGTTGCACTCGGCGACGAAGGCATCATCGCATGGCAGCGCGATGCATTTGCTACGTCAACATCAGCGCCCGTGCGTCTTGTGCACGAACCACGCTTTGCGTACGACCTCGCATTCCTCGGCGGCACATTGTTCGTTGCCGGGGGCGTCGATGGACTGTATCGATTGTCATTATCTCCCACACCACAGGTGCTTGGCTCATCTCGGCAGTTTCCGTTTGCAACGACTGTGCGCGCGGAGGGTGGAGCGATTTGGGTGGGCGATCGCATTCGGAAGGCGGTTATTCGCGTCACGCCGTGATTAGGGAGTAGGGCGTAGGGAATAGGGATTAGGGAGTAAAACGAAAGAGGAGCCTGCACATTGCCGGCTCCTCTTTCTAATCCCTAATCCCTAATCCCTAATCCCTAATCCCTACTCCCTACTCCCTATCTTCCCCGCACACTCTTTGGCAGGATCGCTTCAAGCATCGTTGCTGGACCCATGCGACCTTCTTGTGAAAACTTTGACTGGAGGTTCACGCGCACCAAGCCGAAATTCAGCCATGGCGGCGACGTATTGGCTTTCGCAATCGTATCCGTCGTGAGCCGTGAGGCCATCGCAAAGACCACGCGCGGCGTATCGAAGACAACGTCCGGTGCAGGATTTGTCTTGTCTGATTCGTACAGCGAGATGCGCGCTGGATATGGCGAGGTGCGACGGCCGAGATACACAGTATCGGCAAATCGGCCCGTGGTATCGAGCTTCACCGCGTACGCGTTGTAGAAGTACCCAAGGGGCGCACGAAAGTAGTTGGAATCGTTCGCGATCAGGATCTTCTCGCGCACTTCCACGCGACCACGCGGGACAATCGTCATCACACCGTTCGTAGCCACCACAAACTCTTGGTTGGCAGCAGGCGCGCCGGCACTCACGGGAATGCCGCGCGCGAATGCACCGAACCGAAGGCTCGCAACGCGGGTTGTTACGTTGGCCTGACTACGGCGAGCCCACAACGGACGTACTTCGCTTGGCGCCGCACCGGGCGTGGTGGTCTCGATGCTGACGATAACTGTGTTGAGTGAATCGGTGGCCGCGAGTGCCGCGGCCGTGCTCCGCGACGTGGCCACGCGTTGCACCATGTTTGATCCGCCCGAACGCGTATTCGCCACGCCGAGCCGGTTGAACACCGTTGGCGTGAATACTGGATCACCAGCGGCGTTAATCGTCGAGTCAACGCGCGTCGCCACAATATTGACGGATGCCGCGAGCGCAAACTTCGTCGCGGAATCGTTGGCAAACCACACGGTGTAACTCCCGCTCGTTAACGAATCCAAACCGGCGAGCGTGATGATCACCGAATCAGTCGTGGGAGTCGCAGACGAAACGATTGCAACGGGGAACGTGACTGTTCCACGCGGCAAGTTGGTGGACGTTTTGGTGAAGATGGTACCGAAGCCCAAGTTACCGACAGGTTCGGACGTAATGGACCGTTCATCACCGCAAGCGGCGGCGGTCGCTAGGACCACGGCCAACATACCGAGAGTTGCGAAGCGCATTGATCGCATCGGCTAGTTCCCTCCGCCAATACCACCCGGGAGGTATCGAAATCCCAAGGTGATCATCGTATTGAGCGCCTTGTTTTTGGGCGCTGGTGGCGTTGGAAAATCCTCCGGAAACGGTTGGTCAAGCTCAGCGCGACCGCGCGCCGGGTTTAGAAATTGTCGATCATAACCGTTGAAATTCACGGCGCGTACGTCGAACTGCAAACCAGCTCGTTCGCTGAGCTTGAGCCACACACCTGCACCGCCCGTGTAGGACAGATCGTTTTTTCGTGTCTCTTTCCCATTGATTTGCGCATCAAGAATCATCACGTACGTGCCCACTCCGGCCATGACGAATGGGCTGATGCGCTTGCTCGGATATCGGAGCAATCCAAAAACGCCCAGATTGACGGTGTTCACCGGCTGTCCAACATACTGATAGTAGATAGAGTCTCCACCTGAGACCGTCGCGTTACCGAAGCGCAAACGTTCGAGAAAGTCCTTTCGCGTGGTGTTGCCTCGCGACACGTCGATGGACGTTCCAAATCCCAGCCATTTATTGATCGCGTACTCGGCGTCGAGACCAATCACCGCTGCCGGGTCTAAGCTCGCCGCGCGTTCTGGCGTGATCTGCCCGATGCGCGTCGTGACAGAAAATTGCTTCGGCGCAACCTGCGCACCGAGAGCCGCAGTAGAAAACGCGAGCAGGGTAAGCGTGCGAATCGTGCGGCTCATCGGCCGACCTCAAACGAAAAGATCTGTACGTTTTGCAATGCACCCGCAGACTCGAACGAATAGTCGAAGCGCATGTTGCGGCCGAGCACTGGGAGGCGAACGCCGAAGCCACCGGCGAGTCCAACCTGCACTGACGTCCCTCGTTCCCGACTATCGTTGTAGAAGCGCTTTCCGCCACGCAAGAAGAGCAGGTTGCGAAATCCGTATTCGACGCCGACTGCGTACTGCGTTGAAAAGTCTGTCGACTCGTTCAGCGCGAACTCGCCGGTGAGCGTGTTTTTGCCACCCGCGCCACCGAACATGGAATTGGCGCTGCCAAGGATGTCCGAACCGAGCGAAATGCGGAACTCAACAGGAATTTCCGTTGAATTCGTATAGAGCTGTACGCGTCGGTTTTCGTTAAAATTGGTACGGTCGGGCGTGGACACCACA
>JANYFO010000192.1 GCA_025362635.1 Gemmatimonadaceae bacterium
GAGATCAAGAAATTCGGCTCCGCCGGCAAGAAAACCGCCGTCGTATCGACCATCAACGGCGACGCCAACGTGCCGTTCTACAAGGAACTCGGCAACCATCACGACGCCAAAAATTGGCGCGATTGCGACGTTCCGCAAAGACATCGACCAAGCGGCGCGCTTGGCGAATGAGATTGGTGCATTCGCGCCCATGACCACCCGCGCCGTCGAGTTGTATCGCGCTGCCGCAGAACGCGATGACGTCGGAGCCGATGCGGATATTGCGCGGATCATTCACATGTTTGAGCAACGTCAAAGCGCGTCGCTCGCGTAGGCCGCGCATGACGAAAAAATTTCGCTCCGCGACAATCTACGACGGCACCATGCGCGCGACCACGCGCAGCTTTCTTTACGCACTCGGACAAGACGACGACGAGATCACGCGCCCGCATATCGGTGTGTTTCACACGGGTGGTGAGATGAGCCCCTGCAATCTCAACCTGCGTGATCAGGCACAGCACGCGAAAACGGGTATCTACGCGAGCGGTGGTATGCCGCATGAATGTCCGGTGGTCTCCGTCTCCGACGGGCTGTCCATTGCGCATTCCGGCATGCGTTTCTCGCTCGTCTCACGTGAGCTAATCGCTGACAGTGTGGAAGCGTCGGTGCGCGGACATCAATGGGATGGCATCTTCGGCATTGGTGGATGCGACAAGAATTTGCCGGGCATCATGATGGGCATGGTGCGCTGCAATGTGCCAAGTGTGTTTGTGCATGGTGGATCGGCATTGCCGGGGCAGTTTCGTGGACGTGACACGAACGTTGGCGAAACGTACGAGATGATTGGCAAAGTACTCGCGGGCAGTGCGACCCTTGACGACTTAACTGAGATTAGTCACGCGTGCTTACCCACTGCCGGATCGTGTGCGGGACAGTTTACGGCGAACACCATGGGTATGGTGTCGGAGGCGATAGGTCTCGCACCGTTGGGTTCCAGCATGGTGCCGGCGGTATTTAGTGAGCGTGCACCACTCATGCGTCGCGCTGCCGCATCACTCATGCGCGCAGTTTTCGGCGACGCGCCGTTGCCCCGCGACGTGGTGACCAGGCAATCGTTGGAAAACGCATGCGCGGTCGTGTCAGCAACTGGCGGGTCAACCAATGCCGCGTTGCACATTCCGGCCATCGCGCACGAAGCAGGGATCGCGTTTCATCTCGACGACGTGGCCGAAGTATTTGCACGAACGCCGTTGCTCGCAGATTTGCAGCCTGGTGGACGATTTCTCGCTCGCGATTTGTATTACGTCGGCGGAGCAGGTGTGGTGATGCGTGAACTGTTGTCTGCGGGGTATCTGCACGGCGATGCGATGACGTTTACCGGGCGCACACTCGCCGATGAATTGCAATCAGCCGCGCGACCGGATGGACACGTCGTGCGCGACACTGCCCACGCGATCTCGGCGACGGGGGGATTAACCGTGCTCACCGGCAATCTTTGTCCGGATGGTGCATTGCTAAAAACAGCTGGTCTGACCACGCTCGTGCATCGCGGGCCCGCGCGCGTTTTTGAGTCTGAAGAACATGCGCAAGCCGCAGTGCGCGAGCGCCAATATCAAGCGGGCGATGTCATAGTCATTCGCAACGAGGGGCCGCGTGGAGGCCCTGGTATGCGCGAAATGCTTGGCATCACGGCGCTCATTTACGGACAAGGACTTGGCGCTTCCGTCGCGCTTCTTACCGATGGACGTTTCTCGGGCGCTACCCGTGGCTTCTGTATCGGACACGCCGGACCCGAAGCAGCGGACGGCGGTCCGATTGCCGCGCTACGAGATGGTGACATCATCGATATTGATGCGCGTCCGGAGGTGCGTCGAATTTCTGTGGCGCTCAGTGAGTTTGAGTTACACGCGCGGCTCGCGTCTCGCACGATACGTCCGCCAGTTCGTGGTGGTGTGCTGGAAAAGTATGCGTTGACGGTACGACCCGGACATGTCGGTGCGGTGACACATTCGGGCGGTGTGATTTGGGAACGCGACGATGAAATCGAAACCTCTACCACTGCGGAATCCTGATGAGCACACTGCTGTTATCTGAACATGACGTGCGCGAGTTGTTGCCAATGGTCGAATGCATTGCGGTGATGGATGGTGCGCTGCGCAGTGTTGCCGAAGGACACGCCGTATTGCCCTTGCGAACGGTGGTGCGGTTAGCCGATACGAACAACGCGTTTGCGACGATGCCCGCCATTCTCGGCACGGGTCGTTCGGCCTCGATTGGCGCGAAGGTCATCACCGTGTTTCCCGGCAACGATGCCACGCCGTTTGATTCGCACATCGGTGTTGTACTCCTCTTTGACGCTGTGCACGGTACGCTGCAAGCAATTGCGGACGCGTCGAGCATTACGGCCATTCGCACTGCTGCGGTGTCAGGGCTGGCCACGCGTGTTCTGGCGAATGCGGATGCGTGCGAGCTGGCAATTCTTGGAGCCGGTGTGTTGGCGATGCCCCATCTCGACGCGATGTGTGCCGTGCGCCCAATTCGGCGCCTGCGTATCTGGAGTCGCTCGGGTGGTATGAGTGGCAGTCGGGCACACGCGTTTGCCGCGCGCGCTCGTGAGGCACACAACGTGGACGTCTCGGTGTGCGATGATGTCGAGAGTGCCGTCAATGGTGCTCATGTGATTTGCACCATCACCTCGTCGCGGACGCCCATTCTTGAAGGACGTTGGCTAACTCCCGGTGTACACATCAATGCCGTTGGTGCGTCGCTTGCGAATGCGCGCGAGTTAGATACGAACGCGGTGGTTCGGTCGCGGTATTACGCGGATCGTCGCGAGTCGACGATGGCCGAAGCCGGTGATTTTCTCATGCCGCGTGCGGAGGGTGCAATTGATGATTCACATGTGCGCGGCGAACTTGGGCAGGTGCTCCTCGGCACCGTGACAGGTCGCTTGACCTCAAGTGACATTACACTGTTTAAATCACTCGGCCTAGCCGTCGAAGACGTTGCTGCAGTACAGCATGTGTACGAGCGCGCATTGGCGACCGGCCGCGGGAGTGCGTTTGACTTGGGTGGCCGCCGAGCGTAGCGCGGAGTGCGCCACGCGTTTTTCTAGTCGCGCACACGGGCAGGTTTCGTAAACTCCGTGCCGAACAAACGGTCCCAATAGCGCATGGTGACGCCATAGTTTGTGTCAGGAAACGCGTGATGAATGCGGTGCTGCGATTGCAAATGTCGATACCACGCGAACGGCAGTTTGTAGTGATGCAAGCTGTGATGCATCAAGCCATAGGCGACGAATCCGACAAACCAACCAGACAACAATGATGACAGGCCGTGCAGTCCGAGATAGCCCGCGACAACCAATTGAATTGGAACGAAGACAAGGGGCGTGACAAACCACGGCATGGCGATGTATAGCGATGGATCCACGTGATGTTTTTCGTGCCCTTCACGAGTCAGATTGATTCCAACATTGTGGTACATCCAACGGTGGAAAGTGTATTCCGTAAGCGTCCACGCAAAGACGCCGATTGTGAACATCACAAACGCCGTGCTACGTGCAAGCGCATGATGCGTCAGATCAAACCCGAGGAAGAAAGTCGCCAAACTCAGATCCACAACGTACGTAGACCAATAGTTGAGTTTCGATTCAGACACGCGTTCGGTCCAACGGTACAGTGCGCCCATATGTGCGTTGAGGTTAGGGTTGCAGTCTACGTCCTCATGCCCGACCACCGAGGTTCGGGCGTAACCAATTTGATACGATAAGTATAAGGTCCTGTTACTAGGTTGTCGCCCCTGTCTGTGCTGGCGGAAGGCCGCTGGCATCATACCTGCAGAGCGGGGTACGCTCGGGTGGTGTGCCGCCAGCCCGTTTCTCGTCACCGCCGCCGTCCAATTGTCAGGAGGCCAGATGCCGCTCGGAATCACCAACCGTCACTCGCTCATGATCCACGAACCGATGGACCTTTACGACGCCGAATATCAGCTGCTGGCCGCGATGCCAAAGACTGCGAGCGCGGTTGGCGACGTGCAGCTCGCGCAGGCATTCCGCGACCACCTTGCCGAAACGGAGGGGCACGTGAGGCGGGAAGAAGGTGGTGCAATGATTGAGGCGGAGGCGCCAGCGGAGGCGAAGGACGCAGGACTAAGGTATGCGGCGCGACGTGTCGAACACCACGAGATGGTCGGTTACGGTTGCGCCAGCACCGGTGCCCGTCTACTTCGGCCAAAGGAGATCGTCGGTCTTCTGCAGGAGGCGTTGGACGAGGAAGGCGCCTACGATACGAAATTGACGACACTGGCGCTGACGAAAATCAACGACGTAGCGGTGAATGGCTTAATGGCGCTGAGCTGACGAGAGCGGGATTTTTCAATGCGCACTGTGGTGCAGCTCTCGGACCTGCATTTCGGCACGATTCTGGACGAAACGATCACACCGCTTTTAAATGTGATGCGAAAACTGCGGCCGGATTTGACTATCGTTTCTGGCGATCTCACGCAGCGCGCCCAAGAGCAGCAATTCCGCGAGGCGCAGGCGTTTATTGAACAATTGCCGCAACCGCGTCTTGTCGTGCCGGGGAATCACGATGTGCCCCTCTACAACATCGTCCAACGCTTTGCGGCACCACTCGCACGTTATACAAAGTTCATTACCACTGATTTGGCGCCGATATTCGTGGACGACGAAGTGGCGGTGGTGGCTATCAACACGGCAAGGTCGTTCGTCGTGAAGGGCGGACATGTGAGCAACGAACAAGTGGCAAGGGCAACACGCGAGTTTGGCCGATTGAAAAATGGACAGGCGCGTATCGTGGTCACTCATCATCCATTCGATATTCCTCTGGGATTGTCCGGCGTCGCTATCGTTCGCGGCGCCGCGGCGGCTATGCGCGCGTTCGCGGCAAGTAAGGTGGACCTGTTCGTGGCTGGGCATTTGCACTTGGTGCACCTTGCCAGCACCACTCGTTTGGTGCCGAGCTACAATGCGCCAATCATTGGTGCGGGGACGGCCACGTCAACGCGCGCGCGGGGTGAACCGAATTCGTTCTTTGAATACCGGATTGAACGCCGCCTCATTACGGCGATCGTCCACACGTGGCAATCAGACCAATGTCAGTTTACCGTGACCTCCGCACATGAATTTGCGCGTCAATCGCAGGCGGCGTTTGTTGACGGCGAGCCGTACGCGCGCCCATGAACACGAGTCGCCCGCGCACCTCCATTGTTCTTAACGCCGGATCGGGGGACGGCGCGGCGGAATCCGCACGCGACACGCTGCATGCACTGTTCAGTGCGGCTGGCCACGATGTTAACGTCACGCTGGTACGATCACGGGATCACCTGCGCGCGGCAGTGCAGGACGCGTTGAGTAGAAACGCGCACACAATTGTCGCCGGTGGCGGGGACGGTACAGTCAATGGCGTCGCGCAGTTGATGGTCGGCCATTCGGCATACCTCGGTGTCGTACCCCTCGGTACACTCAATCACTTCGCGCGCGACCTCAAAATCCCGCTTGATCTTCGTGAAGCGGCCCGGGTCATTTTAAGCGGTACGACTCTGCAAGTCGATGTTGGGGAAGTGAACGGACGATTCTTCTTAAACAATTCGAGCGTCGGGTTGTATCCGCGCATTGTACAATTGCGCGAGCGTTATAAAGCGCGCGGAGCGCTGAAATGGCTGGTGGCAATATGGGCAACGCTGCGTGTCATTGGCGCGAGTCGTCCGCTGCGCGTGCGCATACACATTGGCGGGCGCGATGTCGTGCGTACCACGCCGCTGGTCTTCGTTGGGAACAATGAATACCGGATGGCCGGTTTCGACGCTGGCTCGCGGGAATCCGTTGTCGGCGGGCAGCTCGCACTATACGTGGTGAAAACCGACGGTCGGTGGCGTCTCCTGCGATTGGTCTGGCGCATCCTGACGGGCACGGCACAACGTTCGGGTGAGTTGGCGTTGGTGCGCATCACCGACGCGACCATTAATGCCTCGCGATCGCCGTTACTTGTTGCCGTGGACGGCGAAGTGGAATCAATGAATGCTCCGCTGCGATATCGCATCCGGGTTGCGGCGCTCACCGTGCATGTGCCGTCGGTCACACGGTAGCGCCACGATGGTGCTCTGTCCGCGCGACGCGCTGCAACACGAGAACGCAAATCGCTAACCATACGGCGCCAATTGACCAACCGCCTATGACGTCGCTGATGTAGTGGACGCCGAGTGCGAGACGGCTGATACCGATTGCGAGTATCAGCGTGCTTGCGAGGGCGATGGCCACGTTGCGCGTGTTTCGAGAACTGGACCAACAGACGACGACGGCGTAGCACAGAAAGCCATATCCGATGAGCGAACCCATCGCGTGACCGCTTGGAAAGCTCCAACTGTGGCCGTACAAATAGGCTTGCGCGCCCAGCGGCCGCGGTCGTTGAATGGTCTGTTTTAAAACCTCATTGATGATGCCGCCTCCGCCTTGGGCGACGATCGCTCCGACGGCCATAACCCAACGTCGTTGTGAGCTCAGCACTCCAGCCATGAGGAGGCAAAGCGCGGTCAGCGCAATCGGTGATCCCACGAGACTTACCGCAACCCACACGCGGGTACCTGCGAAGTTGTCCATGTTTGGCGGGGGCGACGTACTGGGCCGGGAATGGCGAAAGACGGGAACATAACGAGCGATCTGAAAATATTTTCGTTTAGGGTATTGCGTGGCGCTAATGGAGGCGCTAATATCTTCTCATCGCTCACGCTTTCAATGTGTGTGCGCCAGTTCGGAGCGTCTCAGGGGCCCGCCGAAGTTGTGCGGGTCCCTTTTTATGTTTCGTAGCATCCGCCGTCGGCGGGACCCGCGTGAGGGTAACCATCACGAGCACGTTGTGTCGGTACGTACTGCATAAGCACTCCGAACACAGCACCAAATTACCAAAGTAGGAGTTTTACATGCGTACGACCGGTATCGTGAAGTGGTTCAACGACGCGAAGGGTTTCGGCTTCATCACGCCTGATGACGGCGGCAAGGATTTGTTCGTCCATCACTCGGCCATCCAGGGCGGCGGCTTCAAGTCGCTCGCCGACGGCGAGCGCGTTGAGTGCGACGTAGTGCAAGGCCAGAAGGGTCCGGCCGCTGAAAACGTCGTCAAGCTCGGCAACTAAGCATTGAATCGCAAAAGCGGGCTCCCCGAAAGGGGAGCCCGCTTTTTCGTGCCTGCGTGTTTAAATCAACGGCAATTCGGGCGCGATCGCCTTGAAGACGATGTCGGTGAGAAACGCCGTCAGCGATCCATCAGGCTCGGCACGTTTCACTTCTGTGAGTGACGGCAGATGCTCGGCAAAGTATCTCTGAAGGTGCGAGCTTTCGATCACGGTCGAGATCAACGCTACCGGATATGCATAATGCGGATTGATCTCCGTGATAATGTTGGCCACAGTACGACAGAGCCGTTTGTAGCTGCGAAAGAGTCCGTCGCGATTCTCGACATCCACGTCGCGCTGCAGATACACCTTGGAGGATTCCGCGACGACCACGCGGTACAGCGCCGCTTCATCGATGCCCGGTGTGGCCTCGTCGTCTCTGATCGGCTGCGTCAGCTCGCGCAGTGCGCTGCGCAATCGCTCCTGGGGCGAAGCCACGTTCACCGTCGCGAGCATCAGTCGATATTCCATCCAGCTCCAGTACCACGCCGTGAGGTAGAGCAGCAGCGCGTGCTTGCTTCGGAAATAGCGGTAGATCGAAGGTTCGACGGTGCCGATACGCTCCGCCAGTTTGCGGAACGTGAACTGCTCATATCCGATCTCGTCGAGCATGAGAATTCCATGCTCGACGATGCGTTTGCCCAGCGTCGTTGACGTCGGATCTCGAAGCGAGAGCTTTGCGTCGACCCGCAGCTGGACCCTCGGTTCGCCAGTCGGGAGCGCCAGAGCGTTATCGCCTACGATCCGACGGATGCAGCCCCCATGAGCATACGCGAATCGTAAAACTCCACAGCACCTGAATCGACGTCGTACATGCCGCCTACCAGCGCAATTTTTGATTGTCGAATCATCTCGCTGATCACAAGACTGCGCTCAAGGATTTGGCGTTTCACCATGAGCACGTTCAGCTCCGCGACGCGCTCAACAAATTCGGTGTTGGCCGACGTTCGGTCACCGACGGTCTCCGTCTCCAGCGCGATCGCTTCGTCAATTTTGCGGAGCAACGAGGTGAGGTTGCCGAGTCGCACGCGGTCGCATGCCCCCCGAATGGCACCGCACTTTGAGTGCCCGAGGACGACGATTGCCTTCACGCCAGCCACCTTGCAAGCGAACTCCATACTGCCGAGAATGTCATCGTTCAGCACGTTGCCGGCAATGCGACAGCTAAAGACGTCACCAAGTCCTTGATCGAATATCAACTCGGCCGACGTGCGAGAATCGATACAACTGAGGATGATAGCGAGCGGATGCTGCCCCTCGCTAGTCTCGTTCACCTGCTGCAACAAGTTGCGGTTGGCCTTCAGGTTATTCACGAATCGATCGTTTCCTTTCCGCAAGATATCGATGGCCAACTGCGGGGTCAGGGCGTCGCGACGTTCTTGTGTCAGAGTTCTCATGGACTGCTCGGTAAGAGAGTGATGCCGCGGATTTCGACAACGATGTTGCGTGCGGATGCGTTGCCGGAAAAGTCTCGAAGAATCTCGAGAACGTCGAAGTCCACGACCTTTGACTGTGTACCATCAATCAGCACATGCGAGTGCGCGGGGATTAGCTGCAGCTGCTGCAGGATGCGCCCCTTGTTCAGGAACGAGACTTCGTCCGCCAGCGTAATACGAAAGTTCGGCGAGTCGGTGGCGTGCTGCGACATCGTAAACGGGTTGCGGAGGTTGTGGTGCAGCACGATTGCGATGCCCACGGCGATGCCGATGCCGATGCCGCGTAGCAGGTCCGTCGCGAGTATGCCGACCACGGTCGCCATGAACGGGAAGAATTGCTCCCATCCATGTCGGTACATCTGCGCGAACAACGCTGGCTTGGCGAGCTTGTATCCGACGATCAACAGGATGCTCGCCAATGTCGCCAAAGGAATGAGGTTCAGCAGGGCTGGGAACGAGGCGACGCTGAACAGGATCAGGAATCCGTGCAGGATCGACGATAATTTCGTGCGAGCACCGAAGGCGATGTTCGCTGAGCTGCGGACAATGACTTGTGTGACCGGAAGGCCGCCGATCATCCCGGACACGATGTTCCCGATTCCTTGGGCTTTGAGTTCCCGGTTCGTCGGTGTTATGCGCTTTTGCGGATCGAGACGATCAGTCGCCTCCACGCACAACAACGTCTCGATACTCGCGATCAGCGCCAGCACCACAGCGATGAGGTAGACGTCAACATTGGCAAGCGCCGAGAAGTCCGGTCTGGTGAACTGCTTGAAAAAGTCGCCGAGGCTCGCGGGCACGGGGATAGCCACCAGCTGGTGCGCGTCCGGCGCCCACGGGAGTGCTCCGCGCTGCATGATGGTATTCAGCAGAATGCCGACGGCCACGGCGGCCAGTGGGCCTGGCACCAAGCGAAAGAACCGCGAGCGTGGGGCAAGCCACAGATCCCACGCGATTAGCAGGGCGAGAGAAATCACCGTGATAATCGCCGCAGCGGGCGAGATGGATTGCAGGAACGCGCTCATGGAACCGAACGCGGCATGACCGCCGACGGTCTCCAGCTCGTCTCCTATCGGTCGAACGGATCCAAGCGCGTGCGGGATCTGTTTTAAGATGATCAACAGGCCAATGCCGGTGAGCATTCCC